>CAJOEB010000115.1:2884-6562 GCA_905233775.1 uncultured Alphaproteobacteria bacterium
ATTCATGATGTAAAAGATAAACTTGAAAAGATTTCGTGGGTAAAGTCGGTAATAGTTCAGAGAAAATTACCGGGAAAAATATCGATCAGAATTGCCGAGCGCACGCCAATAGCTATTTTCCAATCTCAACATAAACTTCATTTGGTTGATAGTGACGGTGTTATTTTGGAGAATGACGGCATTGGAAATTTCAGCAATCTGCCAATCATTGCCGGAGAAGGGGCGGAAAAAGAAGTAGATTACTTTTTACATTGTATAGATAAATTCCCGAAAATAAGAAAGCAGTTAATATTTGCAGTTCGTATTGGTCAGCGCAGATGGAATATAAGAATAAACAGGGGAATTACTGTAAAACTTCCAGAACGAGGACTTATGCAAGCTTTTGGGATATTGGATGAAATTTCAGACAGTAATGGTTTCTTTAATGAAGATATAGCTTATCTTGATCTGAGAATTCCTGATAGAGTAATTATCGGCAAGAAAGATATAAAAGAAAATATAAGGGATAATTAGAATAACATAGCAATAGCAACACAGAGGATACAAGAAGAACACAATGAAAACGGGCAATGTTGTAACGGTTTTAGATATAGGAAGTACAAAAGTATGCTGTTGTATCGCAAGCGTAGCAAGTGATGGTACGTTTTCTATTCTTGGTGCGGGTTATTGTGTATGTCTCGGCGTTAAAGCCGGGATAATTACGGATATGCGGTCAGTTGAGCGGTCTATTGCAAAAGCCGTAGAAATAGCGGAAAATGCGGCGAATTTTCGAGTAAAAACAGTATATGTCAGTATTTCCGGCAAAAAAATCAAATCAACTATTGTTTCTGCAAAAACAAGTATAGGCGGTCGATTTGTAAAAAACGAAGATGTAATGCAATTATTATCGCTAAATGGAATTGAAGATGATAATTACGACATTATTCACGCTATTCCGATAATGTTTTCAGTTGATTCTCAGCATGGAATTAAAGATCCTGTCGGAATGGTAGCTGAGGAGATAGGAGTTAATCTAAATCTCGTTTCTGCTCCGAAAAATCAAATAAATAATCTTGTGTCATGTCTTTCAAGATGTCATTTGGAGCCTGCTGGCATGGTTTTGTCAAGTTACGCGTCAGGACTGTGTGTTTGTGATGAAAGCACATCGCAATTAAGCAACATAGTTGTTGATTTTGGTGCCGGAACAACATCTATCGCTTTCTTTTATGACGGAGTATTTTGCGGATCTGAAATTATTCCTATCGGAGGCAATAATATAACGAATGATATCGCTTTTTGTTTAAATATATCGAAAGTTAGCGCGGAAAGGATTAAAAATTTGCATGGAGCAGCGTTTGTTTCTATAGATGATGCGAAAAGCAATATCTTAATTCCCGTTATGGAAGATGAAAATATAATAGATTTACAGCAGATTACAAAAAGTGCTCTTAATGACATAATCCAACCAAGAGTAGAAGAAATTCTAAACACAGTAAAGAAGAAAATAGAAAATTCGATTTTCAAGAAAGATTTTGCAAACAGTTCTGTAATAATAACAGGCGGAGGAAGTCAGCTAACCGGTATAAAAGATTTTACGGCAAACATATTGAACAGAACGGTTGTAGTAAAGCACACTGGAAATCATGGTATTGATTCAAAAATCCAAGTTGAGAATGATTTCTCCGTAGCATTTGGAATGATAAAGTTTGCGCAAATGACTGAATTCGGCGCGTCGGGACATAGCAATGCAATTAATAGCAATGTTAGAAGCAAAATTTGGAAAAAAATACGAAATTGGTTTGAAAATAGCTGGTAAAATCAATAATGTTACTGTATCATGTCACCTGTTGGAGAATTGATTTTTTTATTAAACAGTTAGGAGATTCCTGAAATATGACTGACACCTCAGAAAATAAAGTTGAAAAGCAAGGCGAGCAAGTTGACTTCTTAAAAGAAGAAAACGGTGGTATCGATGAAGCGGCTTTAAAACCGAAAATAACAGTTTTTGGTGTTGGTGGTGCCGGCGGAAATGCCGTAAATAATATGATCAGGTCAAATCTCGAAGGTGTAGATTTTGTGGTCGCAAACACAGATGCTCAGGCATTATTGCAATCTCTATGTGAAAGGCGTATCCAACTTGGTTTAGAGATAACCGGCGGACTTGGCGCAGGTGCAAGACCGGATGTCGGAAGAGCAGCAGCAGAAGAAGCTGTTCAGGATATTACTGCGTACGTTAAGAACAGCAACATGGTATTTATTACAGCCGGAATGGGTGGTGGTACAGGTACGGGAGCTGCTCCTGTTATCGCAAGAATTGCAAAAGAGCATGGTGTTCTTACGATCGGTGTTATTACAAAACCTTTCCATTTCGAAGGTACTAACAGAATGCGTACAGCAGAACGCGGAATTGATGAACTGCAGCAGTACGTTGATACTTTGATAGTCATTCCAAACCAAAATCTTTTCCGTGTAGCTAATGAAAAGACAACGTTTGCCGATGCTTTCAAAATGGCAGATGATGTTTTGCGTTCAGGGGTTCAAGGAGTTACCGACCTTATGGTTATGCCGGGGCTTGTTAATCTGGATTTTGCGGATATCAAGACAGTCATGAGCGAAATGGGCAAAGCAATGATGGGAACAGGCGACGCAGAAGGCGAAAGAAGAGCAATCGACGCAGCAGAAGCAGCGATATCCAATCCATTGTTGGACGATGTCTCTATGAAAGGCGCTCGCGGTATCCTTATCAACATTACCGGTGGATACGATATGACGCTGTATGAAGTAGATGAGGCAGCTAATAGGATTAGAGAAGAAGTCGATCCTGAAGCAAATATTATATTCGGATCTACTTTCAACGAAAAGATGAACGGTCATATGAGAGTTTCTGTTGTAGCTACAGGTATTGATGCAGCAGCAGTTGAACAAAAAAAACGCGAATATGAGGAAGCATCTTCTGCCATAAAAGAGGAAGATGCATCAGTTGATGGTAATATAGGTATCTCAGTTTTGAACGGAGGAAATGATAGTTCATTTTCTCAACAACAAACATCAACTTTTATAGCAGACAGCAATAATTCGGAAAAACCTTCTCCTGTTCTTGGTGTAACGAGCAGTAAAATTGCTTCTGAGGGAACACCTATGATGGCACAAGAACAGCCTAAGAAAAAATCGCCATCTTTATTTGAACGATTAACAGGTATTCGCAGACCATTTTCTCATAGTAATAAGGATGATTATTCGTCAACTCATGAACAAAATGCAACAACGACGAGTACAAAGGAAGAAGATTTAGAAATTCCAGCTTTTTTGAGAAGAAATTCTTAAATTAAAGTTCTTGCAAAAGTCATTTTTGGTTCTTTTTATTTGCTGCTTATTTGCTGAAAATCAAAAGCATTTGAAATGTAGTTTTCGGCTTTTGTAAGAACTCTGTTTTTGCTTAAATTATTCATTTAATCTAACTATAAAAAAGAAAGCTTTGTTAATTATATTGGTTCAAGAGTAGATTAGTTTGAAGAGAATAATAGATCAGGAAGAATAATAGATATCAGGCTAAGATAACCAATGAAAAACAGATATATAAAACATAGCCATATTTTTTGAGGTTAAATTCAGACAATTATTAGGGTTATTGCGAAAGTCGAAAATGGTATTTTTTGATAATCTGATTATCAGAGATAATAAATAGTACAAAATTACTTT
>CAJOEB010000116.1 GCA_905233775.1 uncultured Alphaproteobacteria bacterium
TTATGATGTTTACTACGATTTAATATTGTTTCCAGCATTGTTTCTATATGTGCTAAGTGTTTATTTTGTTCATGTAACTCATATTTTAGGTCAGTTTTTTGGTCAGTTGTACCTTTTCCTTTATTTTCTCTATCAAAATGTTTTCTAAAATCACTATGATGTTCTCTTCCTGGTATTCTATCTTCGTTATCTCTGTAATGCTCATTATTATGATGCTTGCATAGTTCATTATGCGGAGATGGAAGCATGTGTCTTCTTTCTCGCAAACAATAATAATCCTCGCACGAAGGTGTTATTTTAGGTGCTATTTTAGTAGCAGTTTCTTCCTGTGTTATTGGAGTATACGAGTCATCAAAATTCCCTCTGAAAAGAATAAATCTTTCAGGTATGTTTCCAGAATCATCTTCTTGTTCAAAGATGAATAGGAACAAAGTTGCCTTCAAAAGTATTATCAGAAAAAGGTGATTGAGATGACGAAAAATCCATAGACATTACACTTGATGTAAGAAACATAAATAAAGCGATTTTTTTCATAATTTGGTCTCCAATTGATAATTAATTATTATTGATTTTATCGTATAATAGTTAAGAAAAAGTAAAGATTGTCGAAGTTTTTATAAAAATGACGAATTTTTTGTCATGACAATATATTATATATTCTATTTAGATATTTAGAAAAAAAATGAGTAACAACAATTATAGAATAGTTATAACAACAAACGATTTTGAAAAAAATTTAAATTCTAATGTAAAATTCTAAAATACCTCTTCATCTTCTTGTAAATAAATATGTTCATTATATTATATCAAAAAATTTCTTTAGCGATTTCTTGTATATCTCCTTCCACATAAAAATCTCTATCTGATAAATAATTTGTCGAAATTAGATTTACAGAAATAATTTTTCCCTTTGGATTATGTATCTTATAAAACTTCAAAAAGCCACTTTCATCTGAATTGAGACCAATGGTAATAATAAACTCAGATTTTTTTGCTGCTTCTATAATTTTTGCATTTTCGCTGTATCTATCATGTCCCGCAAACACTGTCGGTTCTATTCCCGAATTTTGATGTAATTGATCTACATTTTCCGTAACAAGCAAATGACCAAATTTTTTCACGCATTTTGCTAGTAATGTGTGTGCCGTTGTTGGCGGCGCATTTCTACAACGATCAAAAAAATCTTGAAGAATTTTTGTATATTTTCCTAGATTATTAATAACTTCACAGATATATTGCTGCAATTTATTACCCTGTTCAAGATCTTCAGATATTCCCAAATATTGCATCAAAATATTCATTGTCGGAATTGCTTGAGCGGAAATACCCGCTCCTGTATAAAAAATTACTTTTTTAGTTCTGATAATCGCTTTTAATTCTTCACAAGTCATTTTTGCAGGAGTATCCTTGCAAACAAGCCTCTGTTCCATAGGAATAAATTTCGTAGTATCTGGTTCACTGTCATGATTATCATTCACAATATCAAAAAGCGAATAAACAAATTTATCATCTGATTTTTGGGATACTGATTTTTTGAATAATTGTTGAAATTCTTACGGAAGTACTTTTACAGATTTTTCATTGCAACTAATTATTAAATTTACTCTTGTTTCTTTCTCAGAAATTTCTTCAGGAATAAATGAAACCACAAATCTATCATCGGATATATTTACTAGTTCCCAGCTCATAGAATAAACTTTAGAAGCAACTGAAATAATAAATAAGAAAGAAAAGACAATCATTAGCAGATTTTTGCAATAACTATTCTTACTACGCCGCAAGCGGCGGGGAATTACATTCTTAGAGATTAAAGATCGAATATTATAGCAGCTATATATCATATATAATAAGGCGTTGATCAATTCAGCAATGCAGTGTATTTCAGCGAGCGCAATTGCTATCTACAAAGCTTACTCTTCTGTCATTCTTTCTAAAAAGTGGATATCGAAATTGGCGTTAATAACGTCTTTATTGTTCGCCAAACGAAGATGAAGAGGTATCAAGGTATCAACTCCCTCTATGACATATTCGTTCAAAGCACGACGCAAACGTGCCAGGCATTGTTCTCTGTTGCGAGCATATATGATCAATTTTGCGATCAAACTGTCATAATAAGGAGGAATTTTACAGCCATCGAAAAGAGCACTGTCTACACGTACACCAGGCCCACCGGGACAATGATAATTGGTGATTTTTCCGGCTGATGGCATAAATGTATTCGGATTTTCCGCATTTATACGACATTCTATAGCATGTCCTCTAAATACAATATCATCTTGCGTAAATGAAAGTTTTTCGCCCGATGCTACAAGAATTTGTTCACGAATAAGATCAATTCCGCTAATCATTTCCGTTATAGGATGTTCAACCTGTATTCTGGTGTTCATTTCTATAAAGAATAATTGACCATTTTCATACAGAAATTCCAGTGTTCCAACACCTAAATAGCCTAATTCGGACATAGATTTTGCGATTTTTCGTCCAAATTCATCTCTAAATTCCGGAGTAAGAACTGTACTTGGTGCTTCTTCCCATACTTTTTGATTGCGACGCTGTAGAGAACAATCGCGCTCGCCGAGATGCACTGCATTACCGAATTGATCAACTATTACTTGGAACTCAATGTGCCGCGGATTAGCTAAATATTTCTCAAGGTAAACTCTGTCATTTCCAAAAGATATTCCAGCTTCCCTGCGTGCGGTTTCATATGCCTGAACAAAATCTTCCTTGGAATGCGCGACTTTCATACCGCGTCCACCACCTCCGCCGGCAGCTTTTATCAAGACCGGATAGCCGATTTCATCTGCCATATGTATTGCTTTATCGATTTTTGTTACCGCTCCTTCAGATCCGGGAACAGTAGGCAAGCCAAGACGAGCGACAGTCTTTTTCGCCATTATTTTATCGCCCATCATTGCAATATGTTCAGCTTTCGGTCCTATAAATTTCAGACCATGTTCTTCCACCATATGGGCAAATGTCGCATTCTCGCTAAGAAAACCAAAACCGGGATGAATAGCATCAGCTCCGGTAATACAAGCGGCAGAAATAATAGAAGGAATGTTTAGATAACTTTCGCGAGGGGAGGGTGGACCAACGCAAACGCTCTCATCAGCAAGTCGCACATACATAGCATCGGCATCGGCAGTTGAATGAACAGCGACCGTGCTTATACCAAGATCTTTACACGCTCTCAAAATGCGGAGAGCAATCTCTCCTCTGTTGGCTATAAGTATTTTTTTAATCATTCGTTAAAATCCGCAATGATAATTTAATCCACAATGATAATCGGATCACCATATTCAACAGGTTGCGCATCCTTTACAAAAATATGCTTTACAGTACCTGAACGTGGTGCTTTTATCATATTCATAACTTTCATAGCTTCGATTATGAACAAAGTTTGTCCTTGGGTTACCGTATCTCCTACGGAAATAAAAGGATCAGCATCCGGACCAGGTGATAAATAAACCGTACCAACCATTTGCGCTTCGATAACACCGGGATGATTTTCCAGATTTTCGCCTTTTTGCTCTGTCGCTACTTCAATACCACCAATAGCAGAAGACTGAGGAAGAACTGACGACGATGTTGGCACAGCGACTGTCGGAGCCGGTACTGAAACAGGGACAACAGCTTGCTGAACAGAGCGCAATACCTTAATTCGCAATGAATCTACTTGATACTCTATCTCTGTTAAATCTGTTTCTCTTAAAAGTTCTGCTAAAGCTCTTACAGCTTCAGGATCTATTTTGACTTGTTGAGCCACATTAACCTTTCATTGGCAGTTTTAACCAAAATCAATGGTGGGCACAGCAGGGATCGAACCTACGACCACTACGATGTCAACGTAGTGCTCTACCTCTGAGCTATGTGCCCTTAACAACTCTCGGAGCTAATATATACATGCTTATTTTGCTTTTTGCAAGAGGGATTTAGAAATAAGCATAATTTTTGTTGGTTCTTCCAATAATAACGTTGCTTTTTTTGCAAAAAACAAAGAAATACTAAAAAACAATTATATTACATATCTTTACATATCTTATATGATATTTTTTAATAGGTGAGACTATGAAAAAACTATTGTGTACAAACTTCTCTTAGGAAGTGCTATTACATTTTCAAAATATACAATGATGATTTCTATGATTGATATTATTCATATGTGATTTTTATAGGTCCGGATACCATTATGTTTGTAAGGAAAGCATAGTTAAAAGCCTTTTTATTTTGCTTTTAATTTTATTATTTTTCGTATTCTATGGTTTTTTCGCTGTAAAAATACCAAAAAATAGTATATTATATTCAGTTTATATGGTATCTAAATGAATTCCGTAAAACATATTGGTGCTTTATTTTCTCTTTTCTTTCGATTTTCCGGCTTCTAGCAAGCTGGTTATACTCTGTTTTTATTATTCATAATTTATCACATTAATTTTTTGAAATTTATTCATATTTTTTATTGCAGGAGAAGAATATGCAAAGAAAATTGATTACGCCTATTTTCTTGGTTGCAGGAACAAGTATAGGCGGCGGAATGTTGGCTCTTCCGATGGTTTTAGCAAAACTTGGAATAGCTACAAGTTTATTCATAATGTTACTGATATGGTTATTGACTTATTATTCGTCTCTTATAAGTGTTGAATTAAATCTTCACTCAGATAGAGGTTTATCTTTAGGTCAGCTCGGCAGAAAATTTTCAGGAAAAGGCGCAGAAATTGTCGGTGAAATTAGCGTTAAACTGTTATCGTATGCGTTGTTAGCTGCTTTTATATACGGAGCGTCATCAATCATTCAGAAACTGGTAGAAGAATATTTAAATTGTTATGTTTCAATAATCAAAGTAGAAACGTTTTTATCAATATTAACCGTAATTATTTTATTATTTCCGACTAAGATTATCTCAAATATCAATAATATAGCATTTTTATGCTTTTTGGTAATATTTATGGTATTAATTGTCGCTGTAATGAGCATTGTTGACTGTATAAAAATCCCATGGTGGTTTAGCGATTTACAAATAAAAAACGTGGCTGAAGTAATAACGGTTATTTTTACGTCGTTTGGATATCAGGTGATATTTCATAC
>CAJOEB010000117.1 GCA_905233775.1 uncultured Alphaproteobacteria bacterium
AAAAAAGAAAATAGTATTTTTTAAATATGATTATAGTTATAGTTAGTCATATTTAAATTTAAACAGCACTTCTCTGCATTCTCGGATATTCCTTTACTTCACCGATTTTTTTATCGTTGCTTTTGTCACTTGTATTCTCTTCCGGAACATCTTTTAATGTATATCCACGCCCCCAAATTGTTTCGATATAGCACTCGCCGTCCATAGCATCCATAAGTTTCTTTCTGAGTTTACAGACAAAAACATCGATGATTTTTAATTCCGGTTCGTCTATTCCGCCATATAAATGGTTGAGGAACATATCTTTCGTCAAAGTTGCTCCACGTCTCAAACATAACAGTTCGAGTATTGCGTACTCTTTTCCTGTCAGATGCAAAACTTTTCCGTCTATTTCTACTCTTCTGCTCTGTAGATTAATCGACATACGACCGATTTTTATTGTTGATTCAGAATGTCCTTTAGATCTTCTGATAACTGCTTGAATTCTCGCGACCAGTTCTTTTCCGTCAAATGGTTTCGTAATGTAATCATCTGCTCCGATATCAAGGCATGTGACTTTATCTTTTGACTCAGACAGTCCTGACAAAACAATAACCGGTGTAACGACATTTGCAGATCGCAATTTTTTAATAACTTCCGTTCCGTCGATATCAGGAAGCATCAAATCTAGGATAATGCCGTCATAGTCGTAGATTTTTCCAATCTCCAAACCATACTGACCGAAACTTGTTGCATCAACAACCAATCCCTCTTTTCTCAATAATGCTTCAACGCCTTTTGCTGTAGGTGTATCATCTTCTATCAATAAAACTCTCATAGTTTCTCCTTACTTCTTAACTACCAAAACTTTTTAATTCAGCATTAATTATGCTTAATCTATTATCACCTTATTTTGATTTTATTAAAAAATAATCAAAATTTTAAGTATTTTTTTGGTTTTCTGAAAAAAATGTAATTTCTTTGTTATTACATTCATCTAAAATACAATTTTCTATTGACGTTTCACTAATAAAAAGTTAAAAAAGCAAGTGAGTATGTGTTGGCAGGTATCTGTTTTATGGCGGGTGTAGCTCAGTTGGTCAGAGCGCCAGATTGTGGCTCTGGAAGTCGTCGGTTCAACTCCGATCACTCGCCCCATTGCTTTTTATATTTTGGAGATATTCTCTGATGAATGGATTTAAATACGATGAGTTGGTGCAACAAGCCCTAATTTCCGTAGTACGGGATGTACTTAAAGACGTTTCTAAGAACGGATTACCGGGAAATCACCATTTTTATATTCGTTTTCGTACGGATCATCCGAAAACAAAAATTCCTAAATTTTTAAAAGAACGACATCCGGAAGAAGTAATGATTGTTATTCAATATCAGTACTGGAATTTGGATGTTCGAGAAAAATATTTTTCGGTAGATTTAAGTTTTAATGGCGTTCGTGAGAATTTAATTATTCCATATTCAGCTCTTACAGCGTTTGTTGATCCATCTGTAAAATTTGCTTTGCAATTTACTCCATCGTTCAATGATGGTGATGATGATACCCCATCGTTCAGACCGAAAGATAATACAAGCGATGAAAAATCTTCAGACGATGATGGAAAAATCATAAGCTTTGATAGTTTCAGAAAAAAATAATCTTCTAAATATGAGCGATTTGATACAAACAGTTGTTTTTCATATTTTTCCTCTATTCTTCGCAATAGTTTTTCATGAAATTTCGCATGGACTTGCTGCATATGCGTTGGGAGATGACACTGCAAAGAAAATGGGGCGATTTAAAATCTACACTCATTTTGATTTATGGGGGTCGTTTCTCATTCCTCTCGGATTGTATTTGATGCATTCTCCGTTTTTGATCGGATATGCTAAACCGGTTCCTGTAGATCCGCGAAATTTTAAAGATCCGATTACTGATATGGCTCTTGTCGCAATTGCCGGTCCTCTCTACAATCTTTTGATGGCGATTATTTGCGCATTTGGTTTACAAAGTACTGGCGGATTTTTGCAGGCGTTATTATTCAGTTTTACTATAACTAATCTTGCATTGTTTTTCTTCAATCTAATACCAATTCCGCCTCTTGATGGCAGCCGTATACTTGCCGCAATCTTACCACGACAATTTCTAGAGACATTTTACAGAATAGAACCGTATGGATTTTTCATTATTATCGGTTTAGAACTATTAAGTGAACCGATTTCTAATTTAATTGGTCATAGAGTAGGACTGTTTTATACTTTTGTTCAGCTTCCGATACAAAGTACGTTGGAGATGCTGCTGTCATAATTTTTGGAGATGTGTTTTCGATATGAAGTTTTTAAATACAATCATTCCGACAACTATTCCGACAAAAGTTATTGAAAATATCAGCATTATTTTTAACGGAACAAAAGAAGCTGTCTCTGTGCCCTTAGCTACCTTTGAGACACCTTTATGGCATTCAACAAAACGTGGTGCATTAATATCGCAAAAATCAGGAGGAATAACTACTATTGTTTCCGATGATTTCATGACAAGATCGATCATACTGGAAGCATCTAATTCTTTTGATGCGTTTGAATGCAAAAAGTGGATTTTAGAAAAGAAAAAAGAAATCAGCACATTAGTAGAACGATCGAGTAGATTTGCAAAGTTACACGATATCCATATCGAGAACGTTGGTCGACTGATGTATATACGTCTTGCCATAACAACAGGAAACGCATCCGGACATAACATAAGTACGAAAGCAGCAGATGAAGTCGCAAATTTTATCGTAAATAACTGTTTAAATATAAAATATGTTTCTGTTTCCGGAAATTATTGTACCGATAAAAAAAATTCGGCAGTAAATGGAATTCTCGGACGCGGTAAACGAGTTTCCGCTGAAATAATTGTTCCAAAAGATGTTTGTGAAACCGTTTTAAAAACTTCTCCGCAAAAAATATGCGAATTAAATACGAAAAAAAATTTGGTTGGAAGTATTTTAGCGGGATCTATTAGAAGTGCGAATGCTCATTACGCTAACATAATCCTTGCGATATATCTCGCAACAGGACAAGATGCAGCAAATATAGTTGAAGGTTCGCAGGGAATAACTTTTGCTGACATAAATGGTAATGATGATTTATATTTCTCGGTTACTATTCCGAATTTAATTGTTGGAACTATAGGAAATGGAAAAAATTTAGATTTTGCCGCTAAAAATTTGGAATTAATGAAATGCGATCCGTATAATTCCTATTCAGCAAAAAGGCTTGCAGCGATAATTGCGTCTACTGTACTTTGCTCTGAGCTATCTCTTATGGCAGCGCAAACTAATATGGGTGAATTAATGGCATCTCATATTGCGTTGGAAAGGGAGCGCAAAAATGCAGAACAATAAAGCAATGAATATCGGAATTGATACAATATCTTTTTCAACATCTCGTTATTTTCTTTCGTTAAAAACTCTGGCAGATCATCGTAATGTAGATTATCGCAAATATTGTGATGGGATCGGTCAGAAACTTATGTCTGTTTTCCCGCAAAATGAAGATATAGTAACGATAGGCATTGATGCAGCAGAAAAAGTTATCTCAAAAATCGCTAATAAAGATGAAATCGATCTGTTAATTCTTGCAACCGAATCCTCGTTTGATTTATCAAAATCCGCCGCTATTTATATTCATCATTTTTT
>CAJOEB010000118.1 GCA_905233775.1 uncultured Alphaproteobacteria bacterium
GTATTATTTCCTGAAAAAAATTAATTGATGGAAGTTTTTTACATCATCATATTTGTTCATAATATTATTTCATTTATTTTATTGATATGGTTATTTATTAAACCTCTTATAAGAGTCATTTTGGTTCTTTTTTAGCTTCGACTCTTTTTAACTTCTGAAAATCAGAAGCATTAAAGTTATTGCGAAAGTCATTTTATGCGTTTTTTATGTACTGATAATCAGTGTCTTCCAAATGCCATTTTCTACTTTCGCAAGATCCCTATTAAATAAAAATCAAAGACATTCAAAATGCTATTTTCAACTTTCGTTCGACTTTTGCAAAACTCTATTTTATTTCGCCGCCGCCAAGAATTTGGTCATCTTTAAAGAATACACAATGTTGTCCTTGCGCAGCACCATATTCAGACTCAAGAAATTCTACGAACCAACAAACATTTATTGTGTCATACTGCAAATGTGCTTTTATTTTTTCACCATTTGATCTTATCTTTACACGACATTCGCCTTCAAAAGGTTCATTTATAAATTTTGTATTGTTTAATGCAATTTTTTTTACTTTTATTCCTTCTTTATCTGATACTATGATTTCGTTTTGTTTTGCATCGATTTTATATACAAAAAACGGACCACCGGATAATCCCAATCCTCGTCGCTGACCGATCGTATAATTGATTATGCCATTATGTTGTCCGAGGATTTTCCCGTTCATATCTACTATATTTCCCGGTTTAAATGCAAATGTGCCTTCTAATTTCCGTTTTATGAATGAAATATAATCATTATTTTGGATGAAACATATATCTTGACTATCAGGTTTTGCTGCTACCTGTATTCCTACTTCTTTTGCGATGGCTCTCGTGTCTGATTTGCTGTAATTGCCCAGCGGAAATTCGGCATAAGCTAAAATATTGCCGTTTACTGTATATAAAAAATAGCTTTGATCTCTTTTATTGTCCTTTCCTTGATGTAATTCTGTGCGATTATCATATTTCTTTAGTTTAGCGTAATGTCCCGTGACAAGAAGATCCGCTTTTTGCTCTTCTCGAAGTGCATTTAAGTATTTAAATTTGATGAATTCATTACACATTATGCACGGACTTGGAGTTTTTCCGCTCTTATAATAGTCTATGAAATAGTTAATTACATATTTAATAAAATCTTCGGTACAATCGACAACTTTTATCGGAATATTGAGGAAGTCAGCAACTGATTTTGCATCTCTTATTGATGTCTCAGCTTTTTCGTTATTGAATAGTTTTAAAGTACATCCGATAACATCATATCCCTTTTTCTTCATAAGATAGGCGGATGTAGAACTGTCAACACCTCCTGATAATCCAACAATGCACTTCATAACACTTTTTCCTTATGAATATCTTTCTTATAAATATATAAATATAAATAGAGTTTTTGCGAAAGTCATTTTTGGTTCTTTTTAGCTCCTGCTCTTTTTAGCTTCTACAAATCAAAAACTTCAAAATGCTATTTCCAGCTTTCGCAAGAACTCTGATATCTGAGTTTCCTGTGAATATCTGAAATCCTGATAAATACTTTCTAATAAATACAAAATCCTCTTGAATACAAAAAATTGAATACAAAAAAACAGGTCGCTGAAATTAATATAACAGCGACCTGGTAGATATTACTATATCAACAATTATAATTGGCAGATTTCTATAGAATGTCCTTGCAGATCATTCAGCATGACGATTGTATCGCCGTCTTTTGCAAATTTGTGAGTTTTTGCGAGATCTTTTGCTACTTTTGTCATCACAGATGTATCAAAGTTTTTGTTCTCGAATGTTTTTTCACAAACCGCGTATATGCCATAACAAAGACCTGATTTGCTTGCTAGAGCAGGGGACTCAGTTACTAAAATAACAGGTACGCGCGGACGCAAACGAGTGCATCTGACTACCGACTCAAATTTTTCTGTGAATAAGACAATCGCACTAGCGCAAGAGTACTCTGCTGCATCTTTTGCTGCAGTGCAAATGGCATCTATTGTCGTTCTTTGAGGAACTTGTTCATCATCTTCTACTCTGCGAGCACAGAAAGGATCAGTTTCGACATGTTCAACAGTTTTGCTCATAATTGATACAGCTTCATAAGGATACTGTCCCGAAGCTGATTCCGCGGATAACATAGTTGCATCCGCTCCGCAATATACTGCTGTTGCGATATCAGATATTTCTGCACGCGTCGGACTTGGTGATGAAATCATTGATTCAAGCATTTGCGTTGCAACAATAATAGGACGTCCCATTCTATGGCAAGTGTTAATGATGCGACGCTGTATCGGGGGAACTTCCTCTGGGTTCATCTCTACGCCTAAGTCTCCTCGAGCGACCATAATCGCATCTGAAACTTCTACAATCGGTTCAAGAGCTTCAATTGCCAATGGTTTTTCTAACTTCGAAACGATACCGGCACGTCCGTTTATGATTTTTTTTGCATTTTCTACATCTTCCGGAGTTTGAACGAATGAACAGGCAATCCAATCTACTCCCAAATCGAGAGCGAAGTTTAAGTCTTTTAAATCTTTCTCAGTAAGAGCAGGAATATTCAATTTAACATGAGGAACATTAACACCTTTTCTGTTAGAAAGAGGACCACCGACTAATACTTTTACATTAGCGAAGTCATTACCGCATTCAGTAACTTCAAAACGCAATTTTCCATCATCGAGAAGTAATGTAGTTCCGGCGTGCAGAGCTTCCAAAATCTCGGGATGAGGAAGATTTACACGACGAGTATTGCCCGGTGTCGGATCTAAATCGAATCTGAATACATCACCTGTTTCAAGAATAATTCTATCATTTTCGAATGTACCGACTCTAAGTTTTGGTCCTTGCATATCGGCCAAAATGGTCGGATGACAGTTATATTTTTTACCTATTGCTCTTATCGATTCATAAACTTTCGCATGTCCTTCGTGAGCACCGTGAGAAAAATTTAATCTGAATACATCTACACCTCTTAAAAATAATCCTTCTAGCTTTTCCGGATCGGAACTTGCAGGACCAATCGTAGATACAATCTTTCCGCAGCGATAACGTCTCATCACATCTCCTTTTATAAAACAAAAAACACATATTTTCGGAGAGTATATTAATAAAAAGCCATGAAATCCATATCAAATATACGAATTTATTAATATGAATAATATTCATTTATTTAGCAGAATTTAGTAGAATATTAAATCATAATAAAAAACAACAATGATATACCTTGACATAATTGTTATATGGCTGTATAAGCTTGTTGTTTGAAATCTCAAAAAAATAGAGAGATCTTGAATAAGAAAATTGAATTTTTAATTATTTTAATAAAATTACATAAGGTGTTGAATCATGTCTAAAGTTTGTCCGTTGACCGGTAAAAAGGTTCAGTATGGTAACAATGTGAGCCATTCCAACAACCGTACGAAGCGTAGGTTCATGCCTAATTTACAAAATGTTTCTTTTCTGAGCGATAAATTAGGACAACAAATAAGGCTGAGACTATCAACAAGTGCGATCCGCTCCGTAGAAAAGAAAGGTGGTATCGATAATTATTTGATCAATACGTGTGATTGTTTGCTTTCAGCGAGATTCAGAAAACTCAAAAAAATTATTGCGGAAAAAATATCGTA
>CAJOEB010000119.1 GCA_905233775.1 uncultured Alphaproteobacteria bacterium
TTCCAAACGTTTTAGCTGATCTACGAATGTTTTTGATGCTTTTGAATGTTGAAGATCTGCATCTGCAGCATTCTGCAAAATCGGCAAGATTGCTATAACACAGTTTCTTATAGTCGATATTCCTTCTAATAAAGCTTTTCTTTCTGCTGTTGCTGCTTCAAATATATTAATATCAAATGGGAATTGTAAAAATTCAGGAGCATTTTTTGTTATTTCTAAGAAATCAACAAATGATTTTCCTTCCTTACTTGCATAACCGCTTAAAACGATTGGTCTGACAGCATCAATAGCCTCTGTTATCAGTTGTATTGTTTGTCGAACTGTCCATTTTGTTGCGCTTATTTCTGCCATTCCAGATTGTGCAACTTCTATACTAAAACCATCACCTGTTCCTGCCTCAACATTAGACAAACCTATTATCATTTCGGCGATAAATACGGCACTTAACAAAAACTTTTTTTGAAGCATTATTTCCTCCATTTCTTTATTATTACAATAATTAATATTGTTATGTATAATATAATGTTAATAAATATATTGTCAAGTAATTTTTTTTGTACTTTTTTGCTTTTTTTGTGTTAATTTTATTAAATTTGATTGTTATTTATTTAAAAATTATTGTTTATTTAAAATTTTACTAATGATTATATGTTTCGCGAAAAGTAATTTTTTGATATCTGTAGGTTTTGATAATCAGACTTTCAAAAATACCATTTTTAACTTTTGCAAGACTCTATTTTATTTTTGCTTTTTCAAAATCTTTGGGCTGATTATGCCCATATCTCGTCCTGATGCTATAACTTTATCTAAATTATCCAACATTCCTCCGTCAAATTTAAATTTTTCTCCTTTCTTTAATTCATAATACTGGTCAAAAGTCCAATTTTTCGGAAGAGGTTGAGCAACATTACCACCACTGCGCGGAGAACCGTCTCTGACAAAGCTGTACTTTGCATATCCATATTCGGAGACTGTAGAGCATGTTAAACGTGTTCCGTAAACGCCGACTTGATAACCGTATTGCTTCATAATTCTGTTAACTTCTCTGAAATACGGAATAACTTTCCCCAATATCTGTTTTTCCAATGGATCACAGTCTACAGAAAAATATATTGTCGTTCCTTTTGGAATGCCCAGTTTATAAATTGCTCCAAGAGCTTCTTGAGCATCTTGTTTGCCTTGTTTAGCAGTAAATGAACTGATATCGTTTCCGCCTTTTGCTTGGAAAATTGGAAATAACCGTAATCCTGCTCTGCTTATGTCATACAACTCTTGTTTATCGAAATATTTTGGAATTCGACGTCCTTTGTACCCTTTTATAGTTCCGGTGAGATAACGCCCTACAAATCTATACCCTGAGAGATACAAAGCACGTGCTGCTTGATATGATAATCGAGTGAATGTATCGCAAGCGTTTGCGGGGCGAGTTGTGTCTCCGGTACTTAACAAAAGTGCTTTTATTGTCGACATATTTGCGACGCCTGTTTGCGGCAATCGGCACTCTTTTTGAAACTGTTTGACTGCTTCAGTAGTATAGGCATCATAAATTCCGTTTACTCTGGCTTTTATTCCGTTGATGTAGAGAGCACATTGCAGAAGATATACGAGCCGTCCTTGCATACCGGCGGATAGAGTAGGGCAGGTGTCAGTCAATTCTTGATCAAATCGACCATTTGTGTTTTCACAATCAGTTTCTATTTGTAACGCTTGAATTAGAGTGAAATGAGTTCTTAGACCATATTTTCCGTCAGTTGTGATGATTGAGCATTTACGGGCATAGTTTCTATTTAGGTACTGCTGTATTCTGCGCAAATTTTCATCACCATCTTCTGCTGTGATATATGAGCCTTTATCGAGGATTGCGACAAGAAAAAGCGGAGTTACCAGTGGATTAACTATCGATTTGCCCCCAAGCGCATGCTTTTTGAACTCCATTACGGCTGATGCTGTTGCTTTATCAAATTTTCCGGATATGGAACCAAGATAATATCCTTTATAAAGTAATGCACATTGTAAAAGTCGTACGCAATTATTGTTTGTATCGACGCTGCCAACACGCAAAACGGGGAAAAGAGCTCGTTCGTTTAGTGCATCTTTGCGGTTTCTTATGCCTGTTTCCATTCGCAATGCATATGCAAATAAATCTTCATTTTTGAGAGCAGTTTGTCGCCCGTATGTTCTATTTAGCCAGTTTAATGCTCTGATTTTGCTTTGATCTTGGCATTCAGAACAAGAAAAGAGGAGTAAAAATAGAGAAAATACAGCTTTTTTCAAAATATTTTTTATCATTTGATGTTTTATCGCTTATGTTATTTCATTAATATTATTTTATTATCTATATTTATATTATGTGTCTTTTTTTATATATGTCTTTTAGCTTATCATTTGATAAATCACATAAGCATAACATTTATTGTGAATGTTGGCTATAAAATAACTTTTATATAAATTTGAATATAAATTTTAAACAAAAAATTCTGTTGGTAACTTTTTATTTGCTTTTTAATGCTATGCTCAACCAAAAGAAAAAAGCAAACTTTGAGGTAAACTTTGAGGTTTTTAGCATTTTTTGTTTTAATGTTTTTTGCATTTACCGAAACGCATGCCGTTCCGATAGAGACGCCTGACACTGATGAGAGAAACAACTTCGTGGTGCGAGCTCCTGATGGGTGGGGTTATCGGACTTTTAAAGGAAACAACGGACTTATAGGTGTGTTTTGGCCAAGAGGAACGTCATTTAATAGGACGGATACTGTTGTTTTTGTCTTTCTTCAAAATTCAGATGAGGAATTGCCGAAAATTCCCGATAATATCAATTTATTTACTGAAAAATGCACAAAAGCCAGATTTAAATTTGCTACGCCACTTTCTGATGACAATCCAACAAAATCATTGGGAGAGAAGTATTTTAATGGTCGATGCGGACGTACTATGATTCTTATGAAAGAGGAAGTTGAGAATTACAGAATAGTAATGGCGTTGGTTTCCGCAAAACCTTATATCACAAAAAAACAGCTAATGGATTTAAAAGAAATTTCGAATGCATATAGACATGAAGCGGAAGAATATATAAAGGTTCAAAATGGTGAATTCGATGACGACGAAGACGGACAAAATTCGAATGAATCTAATGAATCAGAGGACAATAATAATGAAGGCGGAAACAACGGGAACGAAGGTTACGAAGTTTAAGTTTTAGGTTTCGGTTAGTAGTTAATCCGTTTTTGCATCCATTTTTGCATAATAAAAATAGTAGGGATCTTGCGAAAGTCGAAAATGGCATTTGGAAGACGCTGATTAGACGCTGATTATCAGTACATAAAAATCGCATAAAATGACTTTCGCTGTAACTCTAGTGATATTGGTATTCAAATACTAAGTGTTTTTATCTTTTTTTGAAGAAAAAAGCATGACAAATATACTATAAAAGTTGAATTTAACAAAAAATAAATCAATTTGTGAAATACTTGATATAGGAAGAAAAGATTGCAAAAGGATGTTGCAAAAAG
>CAJOEB010000120.1 GCA_905233775.1 uncultured Alphaproteobacteria bacterium
TGAGTTTTATGCTCTCGAAGGATTAGCTCAGCTGTTTAATACCATTAGAGGAGTGCGAAATACTATCAATAAAAATCTTATAGTATCAGGAATAATTCTCACTATGTACGATCGCAGAAACAGTTTGAGTTCTGTTATTGCTAATGATGTTCGTTCACACTTCAAGAATTTGGTTTTTAATACAGTTATTCCTCGAAATGTCAGAATAAGTGAAGCTTCTTCGCATGGAAAGCCTGTAATTTTATATGATGTCAGATCTACCGGAGCAATTTCATATATAGAGCTTGCAAGAGAATTTTTGGCAAGGGAAAAAGAGAGTTTGAACAGAAATAACGATGATAATATCAGCGATGAGGTTGTGAGTAATGTCTAACAATAAGAATTTGGGACGAGGATTATCTGCTTTCCTTGATCTTGATGAACCAAAACGAAATGAAAATATCCGATCGGAGGTAATTGACATAAACATTAATGATATTGTTGCAAATCCGTTTCAACCTCGTCATGACTTTGATGAAGAAAGTTTGAATGCTTTAGCCGTGTCGATAAAACGAAATGGAGTTATTCAGCCGATTTTGGTTATAAAACTTGCAAATGATAAATATCAGCTTGTTGCCGGAGAACGGCGTTTTCGAGCCACAAAAATAGCAGGATTAACAAAAATCCCTGCGATAATAACCGAAATAAATGAAAAAGATCAGCTGGAAATCGCGATTTTAGAAAATATTCAGCGAGAAGATCTTAATCCGATCGAAGAAGCGGAAGCGTATAGACGGCTTATGAATGAATTTTCTTACACTCAGGAAGGACTTAGTGAGATTTTGGGAAAAAGCCGTAGTCATATCGCAAATATTCTGAGATTGTTGGTTCTTCCTGAAGATGTAAAAGAACTTATTCGAAGCAAAAAGCTAACTTTCGGACACGCAAGAGCATTGGTTGGAGCGGAAAATTCATCAGAGCTTGCAAAACGCATCGTTGATCAATCTATCAACGTTCGTGAGACGGAAAATTTAATACAATCCATAAAAAATAGTCATTATCCGACGAATAACATTGAATTGCATGAAGCAAATAACCGATATAATAAACGATATATTGATCCGGAGATACAAAATATTGCACAACAAATATCGTCAATGATCGAACTACAGGTTAATATAAAACTAAAAAACAGAGGAGGTATTATTGAAATTGGTTTCCGAGATTTTAATGAATTAGATCATCTGTTGAGTAAACTTAACAACAGTAACAAGCAATAATAACAGCAACCAATAGATATAAATAAGTTTTGAAAGAAGACATATAAACTATGAGCGTTATGAGAGCCGCAGTAACCGTCGGCAGTTTCACTCTTTTAAGCAGAATTGTAGGCTTCCTGAGAGAATGCCTTATGGTATTTTGTTTGGGAGCGGGAATATATACTGATGCACTGCTTGTTGCTCTCAGATTGGCCAATACTTTCAGACGAATATTTGCTGAAGGCGCATTTAATTCGTCTTTTCTGCCAAGATTTTCCAGGGTTTTGAATAAAGAAGGGCAAGAAAATGCCAATATCGTACTGTCCGATGTATTTCTTGCACTCATAATTATCATTTCAATTTTTTGTGCAATTGTTTTGTTCTTTTTTCCTTCTGTTTTGCGAATAATCTTATCCGGATTTGATGAGCTTAGCGAAAAATTTCAGTTAACGGTAGTTTTGGGAAGAATATGTTTTCCGTATCTGTTATTCATTTCTGTTGCATCGTTGTTTGCGGGAGTTTTAAATACGATAAATAAGTTCGCGCTACCGGCTGCACTTCATTCTCTTTTGAGTTTATTCACTATGTCCGCGTTGATTATCGGATACTGCTTAGATTTATCGCATTTTACAACTGTGCATGTGATATCTGTATTTGTTTTGTTATCCGGAATTACGCAATCGATTATTTTATTTAACTCCGTAAAAAATAACGGATTTAACATCAAATTAAGATTAAATTTTTGGTCGGATAAAGTAAAAGATATCCTGAAAAACATGATCCCGGGTATTATCGGAGCAGGTGTTTGGCAGCTAAATTTACTTGTCGACACCACAATATCATCATTTCTTCCGGTCGGAACCATTACCTGCATAAATCTTGCGGATCGTTTAAATCAGTTTCCTCTCGGAACATTGGGAATTGCGCTTAGTACTGCGCTTCTTCCCGTGTTATCAAAGAATATTGCATCTAAAGATTATGCAACGGCATCGAAAGAGCTTGAACGAGGATTGGTTTTTGCATTTTTCCTGACTTTTTTCGCAACAACATTATTTATGGCTTTAAGCGAACCAACTGTAGCTGTGGCCTTTCAAAGGGGATTATTTGGAGCAGAACAAGTAAAAATGACGGCAGATGCAGTTGTCGGGTTTGCTGTTGGTTTGCCCGCATATGTATTGACGAAGGTTTTCTCATCTGTATATTTCGCATTTGGAGATACGAAAACCCCGGTAATTTTCGGAGCGATCTCTGTTGTACTGAATGCAATATTTTTGATAATGATCGTTCCGTTTTTGAAATATTTCGGGCTGGCTCTCTGCACATCCCTTTCTGCAATTTCGAATGCACTAATGCTTATTTATTTTTGCGATGAACGTATAAAACTGTCATTAAATAAAGATTTCCTATGTAATATTGTGTCCCAAATTTGTGGTTCAATTATTATGTATGTCGTTTTAATTGAGTTGAAAAAATTATATTGGTTAAATGAAATAGGTGTTTCAACTACAAAATGGATCATTTATATAACGTTTTTGTGTGCTGGCTTTTGTGCGTTTTTTATTACGACAGTAGTATGCTTACGTCTATCTGAACAGCGCAACTGGAGATTGTGGTATAAAAAATCATGGCAATTGTAATTAACACAATTTTATGTTGTAATTAATGAGTATTTTTGTTATTTTAATTATTTGTTGAGTTAAAAACTAGTTTAGTTTCGCCGAAAGTAGACGATTTTAAAGTAAGTTAACCTTATCTTTACTTATGTCTGCTATATATATGAAGTATAAAGAATAATATTATTGGGAATAGACAGATGAAAGAAGATTATTTAGAAGCTGTTTCATTGATTGAAAGATTACACAGACGTTATTTGGAAGTCATCAAAGCGGAATTAGACGCAATGAAAGTTGATGACATAAACAACGTTCAGGCTTTGGTTTTGTATAATTTGGGAAATGATCAGATTTCCATAGGCGAGCTTACGACAAAAGGATGTTATCTTGGCTCTAACGTTTCGTATAATCTAAAAAAGATGCTCCAAAGTGGATACGTTGAGCAAATGACATCGAAGAACGACCGACGTTCTTATATAATCAAACTGACATCTAAGGGAATGTCACTTTGCAGAAAGTTGGATACAGCGCTTGATAGGCATGTTTCTTCTCTAAAAGATCAAGGAATTGGAGATATGGGAGATTTTGTTAAGACACTACAAAAACTCGAACTTTTTTGGAGCAATATGTCCATTCCGAGAACGAGATTTAATTCTTC
>CAJOEB010000121.1 GCA_905233775.1 uncultured Alphaproteobacteria bacterium
AAACCAAGTCGAGCATAAAGTAAGCTATCAATATTAGAAATATAACGTCCAAATCTTAATGCGACTGTCGGTACAAGTCCCCTTGTTTTTACTGTTGTCGTTCCGTAGACACAGTTTTCAATACCATTTGTTGCAAAAATTCTAACATTTCCTGACGTTGTGCTTTTACTTCCGGTTATATCCAAGCTGATTTCACCACCTAAGTAATAATTGTTGTAGATGAAACTACCATAGCCAGCAGCTAATGATCCTCCAAGTTTTCCAATTCTGTTTTTTGCCAGGTCTATACCATAACTGGATATAGTTACTCCAGGTCCTAACGCCATTAAAGAATCCATATTGTCATCTAAGATGATATTACCTTCGGTATATTGATAACTTGCACCTGCGCTAACATACCATCCTGAATATGCTGTGGCTACATTTTCGTATTGACAGTTTGTTGTTCCAAAATTAAATAATCCGCATAACAGAGAAGAAGCAATTACCCCCCCCCCTCTTATATTTCTTACATTTTGTCACAATAGATTTTCTATAACAACACATAATCCCTCTCTTACTACTTTAATTTACATTACGAACGTTAATAATAAGTTAATATTGTTGATATTCAAATAATTTTTTTTTCAGAAAAGAATGCTTTACTTGCTTTAACTATTCAACTGTCACCGATTTTGCAAGATTTCGCGGACGATCGACATCTGTACCACGCAATACTGCTGTGTGATATGCTAATAATTGTAAAGGTATCGAATACACTATCGGAGTAAGTGCAGACTGCACGTTTGGCATCATTATAGCAGTTATGTCGCGATTTATTTCATCAACTGCATCTGTAACAACAAAAACATTCTTACCTCTTGCCATTGATTCTTGAATATTAGATACAGTTTTCTCAAATAATTCATTCCTCGGACATAGGAAAATTACAGGAACATTTTCATCAATCAATGCGATTGGACCGTGTTTCATTTCACCAGCAGCGAACCCTTCCGCATGAATATATGATATTTCCTTAAGCTTTAGTGCTCCCTCTAAAGCAATCGGATACAAACTTCCGCGTCCAAGATATATTGCGTTACTGCTTTTATAAATTTTTTCGGCAATTTCCTTCATTCGTTCCGATAGATTTAATACAGATTCGCATAAAGTAGGAATATTATGAAGTTGTTGCAACATAAATTCATTTTTGCAAAATGCAATACGCTGTAAATGCCTTTGTCGATGCCACACACATTTCAACACCGGCTTCTGTATACAAAACAATATCGGAAGCGCGTGCCGTCGCGCTGTTTTTTACATTAACAATTGCCATTGTTTTGCAACTACTATTACTTCGGACATATTCAATTGCGCTCAGAGTGTCTATTGTCTCACCGGATTGTGATATCGAGATCATTAATGTGTTGTTCAATATAACCGGATTGCGATATCTAAATTCCGATGCAATTTCAACATCTGTCGGTATCTTTAAAAACGTCTCAAACCAATATTTCGCAACCATACCGGCATAAAAAGATGTTCCGCAAGCGATTATAAGAATTCGCGAAACCCCATCAAGTACTGATGGATCAATAACATTGCGAACAATCGTGTTTCGAATTGCCGTTGGTTGATCCATTATTTCCTTCAACATATAATGAGGATAACCATCTTTGTTGACCATTCCTGTTTTTTCTATTTTTACATGCTGACGTTCAACTCTCTCAAAATTTTTATCAAAGAAAATAGCTCCGTTCTCACTTATTTCAACACTATCTCCATCTTCCAAAAATGCCACTTCATCACACATACTCGAAAGAGAACCGGAGTCAGAGCCAACACAAAAATTCTCTCCGAAACCGACAGCAAGCGAACTATTGTGACGAACTGCTATTATTGTGTTAGGTAGTGCTGAAAATATAACGGCAATTGCATAAGATCCTTCCAACTGCTTTGTCGCGTTTCTGATTGCTTCTCTTGGAGAAAATCCTTTAGATAATTCTCTTTGCAATAAATGTGCAATAACTTCAGTATCGGTTTCTGATTCAAATACATATCCTTCAGACTCCAAAGAAAATCTCAGTTCCTTAAAGTTTTCTATTATACCATTATGGATAAGAGCGACATCTTTAGACATCATAGGATGAGCATTTGCTTCTGTCGGCTTTCCATGTGTTGCCCAGCGAGTATGCCCAATACCAACATGCCCCTGTAAATTAGCTGTTTGCAACTTTTCTTTGAGATTAACCAGTTTTCCGGCAGCTCTAACGCGACAGATTTTTCCTTGATTTTTGTCATCTGATGATACAACAGCTACCCCTGCGGAATCATAACCTCGATATTCTAGACGTTCTAAACCCGCCACTATTTTTGGAATGACATTTTCGCCTTTTTTTCCAACAATTCCTATTATTCCGCACATTATTTTCGTCCTTATTTTTGCTTATTTTATTTCTGCTTTTCTCTCTTCTTGGACCAGTTTTCGATATTCTTTTGCAAACCACGTGCCACTGCCAATGAATTTTCAGGTACGTCTTTCGTTATGACACTACCGGCACCAATCGTAACATTATCGTGGATTTTTACAGGAGCAACAATTGCTGAATTTGAACCAACAAATACGTTTTCGCCGATATTCGTTTTATGCTTGTTAATTCCATCGTAATTGCAAGTAATTGTTCCCGCTCCGATATTGGTGTTTTTTCCTACAAAGCTATCACCAATATATGTCAGATGATTTACCTTCGTTTTTTCTGAAATCACACTCTTTTTTATCTCAACAAAATTGCCGATTTTTGCTCCGTCATGTATTTCTGAACCAGGACGAATTCTTGAAAATGGTCCTACTTGAGCTTCTCGAATATCAGCACCTTCAACAACACAAAAAGGACCAACCACTGCTCCTCTTTTTACACGAACATTTTCTCCAAAAACAACATATGGTTGAACAACAACATCAGACTCTATTTGTGTATCATAGGAGAAAAAAACAGTTTCAGGCGCGACGAGAGTCACTCCATTTGCCATAAACTTCTCTCTCATTATATTTTGAAAATTACGTTCTAATACAGCCATTTCCGCAAGAGTATTCGCTCCTGAAAGCTCATTGGTACCACTTTCATAATAACGACAAACATATCCGTTTTCATAAGCGATTTTTACGATCTCCGTTATATAAATTTCTCCCGTTGCCTCACTTGATTTGATTTCTCCAATAAATTTCTTTAACAAAGATGCTTTTATTAAAAGTCCGCAATTACAGAGAGGCAATAATTCGGTATTATAATTCTCAGCGTCTTTTGCCTCTACAATTCCTTTGATAGTCCCCTGCTCTTCTGCAGGTTCCAACTTTCCAAGGTTTTTAGCTCCTTCTGAAGACATAGCGAGCACAACAACACCGTTTTTCTTATTTAAAGTCGCAATATCGAGCATTTTTTGGAGAGTTTCGGACGAAATCAACGGAATATCAGCATAAAGAACGAATATCCAGTCGTTTTCTTCTGTTTTCGCTGCATCACAATAAGCAGATAATCCGCATTGCACTGCGTGTCCTGTCCCCTTCGGTTCTTTTTGAATAGCAACTTCAATGTCTTTTGCATATTTTAACTGATCTAATGCGAAATTCGGTTTTGTTACTACAATAATCTTATTTGGATTAATCCCTTTTGACGCGCCAATAACATGATCTAACAAAGATAATCCGCCTATTTTATGGAGAACTTTTGGCGTAGATGTCTTCAAACGAGAACCATTTCCTGCAGCCAATATAATCACAGAATACATTGTCGTTTACCTAAAAAAACTTGAAACATTTACTATCTATAAACTTTTTTCTGAGAAAATAGTAAAGAAGACAGTAAGGTAACTACCGAATTATATCGTTTTTTATCAAATATAACAGTAGTTCCAAAGAATATTTGAATATTTTTGAGATGTATATTCATGAATAAAGTTGTAGCAGTTCTTGGAATAATAGTTTTACTTACATTAGCAATGCTATTTTTCTGCATTGGTTTCTTTACCGGATCAACTGCTACTCCGGGAAGTTTGGCGGGAAATGTTATATCTCAAACTAATACAGATTTAAATGATAATATGAGTAAAGAAGCTATCGCACAGAAACTTGGTGATATAGGCGATATGAAGTCAGCAAAAATATCAGATAAAGTTATGAGAATTCTGGCTGCAGCAGGATATAAAATCGAAAATTTTTCGGAAATTATAAAAACAAAAGCATCGAAAACACTATCTAATAAGACAAACAAAGGACTGGAAACCGAACCGTTGAGTACCGATGCTCTTCTAAGAGAGATTGCCTCATCTCACTCTCCGCAAGATGATTGTTCATATCAAAAAACAATAACGGAAATACAAGAACATGAGCCTATGGTGGATAAAACATTAGACGGGAAAAAAATTGTCTTTATTGGGTATTTCAAAAACGCAATTGCTGTTCAAATACAAAAATTACTTACCGGAAGAGGTTATAAAACCCACGTAGAGCTTTCAAAAAGCAGTGATGGACAAGAGTCTTTTGTCTTTTGTGGTCCATTTAAAAAAGATGAAACCGCAAACAAACTGTTGCAATGGCTACAAACTCATGATTTTACTGAAGCTAGAATAATCAGTATAACAAAAGAAGCAATCGAAGAAACTTTGTA
>CAJOEB010000122.1 GCA_905233775.1 uncultured Alphaproteobacteria bacterium
GAAAATGAATATGAATCTCGATGGCTTAAATCGTCTGTTGATTGAACTGGTTTAAAGGAAAAAACGCATGAAATCATTAGAACAAGAAGTCGTTATTCCGATCAAAATCTGCAAGAAAAAATCAGGCAGTCACACGTATTTCATGCATCCGAAAGATTACTACGTAGTAACACCACTGTCGAAACTGCTTGCGAAAGCGTACAGCATGGACAAACGCCTCAAACAAAATCCTGATCTGACATTTCGTGAATTCTGCAAGCTCAACAACATCACACCACGATACCTGAGCGGTATTCTGCAGCTAAACAACCTTTCTCCAAAGCTCAAACGCATGATTATGGAAGGATATCAGCCAAAACATCTTTCGATTCAAGATATTATTGCCGGAAATATGCCTGTACTGTGGAAAGATCAAGAAGAGTGGCTTCTAGATCTCTGAATCAGAATGCACCTCTTTAGTAGGAACTTCATGTAACGAGGCTACTGGAGAATTGGGAGCTGACTTAGCTTTTGATAACGCATTTCCTACTATCTCTTTTAATTGTTCAGCACCAAATGTTTCATCTATGTCTGATTCCTCCAAACTTTCACGTATTTCTTTAAAATCATCCGTCGATAACTCTTCACCCTCTTCACCTGTAGATACATACGTTAGGTCTTGTTGTAAAGGATACGTGTCCATCATGTCATATATTGCATCTTTTTCACCCTCCATAGCTGCACGCAACACTAAATTAATCACAATCTTGCGCAGAATAGCCTGATACTGAGTTGGAAAATCACAAATAGACATACGTATAGTTGATGAAACACCATACAAGGTCTTAGAACCCACCTGAGCTTGATTTACAGTCTCCAATGCTTCGCTAACCCTAATTAAATATGGCTTGCCAGATATATCCGTAGCATTCAACAATCCCCTAATCTCTTCTCGCCATTCATCAGATATTGTTAGCGGAGAACACTGCACTCCGTTTAATTTAGCAACTTCACTCACTGGAATGGCAACAACACTAAAGCAAGCACTAACAGCCAAAGCACCAATAAACAAAGAACATCTCATTGTTTTAAACCTCCTGTCATTGTGATAAGTATATAGCATTTTTTTCCCTCTTGCAATCATTGTATTATTGGTAAATTATTTATTGCATTGTGTACATGATTGGGAATACCACAACGAGTTGGAGCATTATCTACATTGTAAGCATTATTTGCTCTACCAAATACAACGTATGGAGGGAAGCTGGTGCTTAATACCCAATTTGACGGAACTCCGTATGGAATAGCTAATCCCGCAATTAATGAAAAATTTAACGATACATTTATCGGATTTGCCTCTCCTCCATCATGACCAGCACATTCGGTATGAGAGCAATTCCCACAACCAAAAGCCGCAAAGTTATCTTGTCTATCAATTGTTCTACCGTATTGTGTTGTAGTTGCATAATGGCTATTAGAAGAAACCTCCACTAGAAATTTTGAATTATTTAAGGTTCCATCAGGAGTTCCTGGATCTGTGCAACGCAAAAAATTATCAATACTTCCATTAGTGTATTTCGATAAACCGACTAAACATCTCGTACAAATCGCACAAGGATCCATTGTGGTTCCGATATGAAGTACAACTAATTTTATATTATTATAATTTATCTCGTTCCCATATTGTTGCTTGGCTTTCATTAGTAACTCCTTGATAATTCTTTTTACCAACTCAAAGTTATTAGATTTTATCTTTGCTACAATTTGACCTTCGGAACAAGAGTATTTATTTGGATTTGGAATATTGCTATTTATAATAGGTAGTGTTGTTTCTATCGTGTTTCTGATATTTGTAGCAGTAAAGTCAGGATATGAAATGATCTCATTGACGTTCCCATTATTTGTCAATGTCCTAGTTGCAATAATCTGATTACTATCGTTACATAGTACTTTAGAAAAAGCGTAGTAGTTCCCGTTATTTTCAATAACTATCGTTACAGCTGCAGTGGTTGCGCTTGCACATTCATTGGTTTGTTTTACTTTATCAGCAATTTTAGCTAAATGAGAATGTATAAAGTTTGCATCCGTTCCATTAATAAAATCTATCATACGTCCTGTTCCGTCACGATTCGAAAAAATATTTGCAACGGGATTATACAAAACAACACCATTAAACCACCAATTTTGAGGCAATATTGAGTGACCATTTATTGTAAAATTAAAGCTACTACGCCATCTAAAACCTTCGTCTTGAATAGATACATGAGCTTGATTATGGACGTCTACAGTTCCAAATAAATGCTCTCTAGTATTGTTATTCCAAGGCTTTGCATTGATATCAAATACTATAAATATTCCGAATATTATCATACTAAGTACTTTCACATAAGTGCACATTTGCATTCCTCGTATACCAACTATCTTAATCTTATCGCTATTTTGTTGACAAAACGTTACCAGAAGTTGGTTTTTATCCTTTTCTTTGCGCTAAAACCACTTTCAGTGTCTCAAATATCAGCAAAAATCTCATTCCTGTTTTACGTATGACCCGCTACCCCGATTGAAAGTTGCGGAAAATTTAATCGTATTTTAACAAAAATCGCCGTATCGCCTCTGCGCGAGGTATAGTAAGAAAATTCTCCACTATACTTCATTTGGAGAAAAATAGGGCATTTGGAGAACATTTTTACGTTTTGGAGAATGTGCAAATTAGATCAAATTAACATTAAATGCAAATGTAAAACCTCACAAAGGCTCTGCTACAGAGGCTTTTAGAACAAGCATTACATGCACGACAAACTCAAAAATACAGTTATTTACAAAAGAAATGGTGGAGGGGGAAAGATTCGAACTTTCGTAGACTTCCGTCGGCAGATTTACAGTCTGCTGCCATTGACCGCTCGGCCACCCCTCCTTATAAAGATGAATAAATGATAAATATAACCGAAGCCTCTGTCAATCCAATTTTATAATTAGTTTCAGGATTACCTATCAACTCGTTTTGAAATTAAATTTATGAATTAACAACATCACAGAAAGTTTCAGCGTTTCGGCCGATTTAGAATAACACTTTATTTTTTTTATGCAATCTCGCAATCCCATATCTTAAAACCGAGTTATAAGATTCAACAAAACAAGTCTCTGATTTCGTTGCAAAATGTTTTATCGACTATGGTACGTAAAATTACCGTCAGTACAAATTATCTTTATAACACAATTCGATAGATTAATTAGAATTTTCTTTAGCGCTTCTCCTCCGCTATCTCCGACTTCAAATGCAGCAAAGCGGAGCGCATTCTTAGCCACAGCAGTCCATACTCAGATCTTATTCGATTTTTTTTAATATAGGTATAAAGCTCATCCATCTCTAAAATTTGATCTCTTCTTTCTTTTCTTTGGCGATCTTTTCCACCTTTTTTGTTTCTTTTTTTATCCATTGAATAACTATTTGATAACAAACATACCTCTCAAACATGATCCTCCTAAATCCGCAGCCTTCAAAATATAAATTGATCGCTGTTTGCCTTTATTTTTCACTATACCTTTATCACGACGATCCCTCTCTTCCTGAAATTTCCTGCAATCTTTGCAACGCTATTTCTGGGTGCCGTCTCTATATCCTGTTTTTATTATACCTTATACCTCTCCATCTTCGATTCCTCTCTTCTGGAAGACATATACTTTAATACTTAACGAATCGATAGGGAATATATTAGTTTCTCTTTTTTCATTAGTTATTACATTGTCTTCTTAATTATTTTCATAAATTTTTTAGAATATGAATTGTCATAACCATCAGAATTATATGCAAATTTATCATTTATAACCACAATTTTCTTGTAAATTACAAAAATTATTTATATAGCCAAGTTAATTTTGATAATTTTCAATAAATTTTAATAATTTTGTGTCTATAATCATATTATATTGCAATTTTGAGTTACTTATAGGAAAATCCTTCTCGAGGATGTTAAATGAAAAAATTTTTAATAACTGTTTCCGCAATTTTAATTTTTTCGAATTCTACATCTAGAGAATTAACAAATAACGCTATTCATAGTGAAGCTCCTGATTCTGCCTCCAAGACTGTTTTTTTTGAAAATTCCCAGAAAATAAAAAATATAAAATCCATTTACATTGGTAAAAAAACTAATATCGATGACATTATGCATCTAT
>CAJOEB010000123.1 GCA_905233775.1 uncultured Alphaproteobacteria bacterium
TTAAAAATTGAATATTATGGCAGTTATTAAATTATCAGAAGATAAAATTAACTTCATCAAGGACGTTTGCAAATCGTTCCGTAATGACGGTGGCGAAGTTATCAACGTGCTTCACAAGGTTCAGGGTGAGTACGGCTATCTCTCAGCAGAAGTTCAGGAACTTGTTGCTAAGGAGTTGAACATCCCTGTATCAAGAGTTTACGGTATCGTTTCATTCTATTCATTCTTCACCATGACTCCAAAGGGCAAGCACCCGATTTCAGTCTGCTTGGGTACAGCATGCTACGTGCGTGGTGCTGAGAAGGTTTTGGATGAACTGAAACGTCAGCTCGGCGTTGAAGTCGGTGGCACAACACCTGACGGAAAGTTCTCATTGAACTGCCTCCGTTGCGTGGGCGCCTGCGGTCTTGCTCCTGTCGCTATGATCGGTGACAAGGTCTACGGCCGTTTGACACCAGACAAAGTCAAAGAAGTTTTGGCTGAGTACAACGATTAATAGGGTATACCTTATTAATTAATATGAAATGTAGAGACGTCACATTGTGGCGTCTCTACGTGTTTTTTATGTTATTCGGAGAATAAATGTATTATTCGTCGAAACTTTTTCGGTGATTAGGATGATTATTCACCGAAAATGTTTATCTTTGCAGAAAACTTAAACGATATATTATGTAGAAAAAACGACATATTGACATATAAATAGCGGTTCGAAGCTATTCTTGATGCTCATTTACCACAATTGTCCCATGGGACTTCTATCTCAAGAATAAGTTCTCGAAATGCCGTCTTTGTACGGCGTGGATAGACTTGTTGAGATAGAGGGCGTGGTAACCCGAGCATCAGGCAAGATTTATTTCCACGCCTTTTTTATGTTTTTGGAATATGACAATATGATTAACAAATAAATGTTTAACTAAAATTTTTAAAAAATGAAAACACAAAAATTGTTTTTAAGTGCATTATTGGTGTTGCTGGCAATGATGATAATAAAGCCGGCTAATGCTCAACGCTGTGCAGTACTTGAATTTAAAGCTGGTTCCGGTATTTCTCAATCTGAAGTCGATGGTATTTCAGCTATTTTTATCACTTATTTTCAGCCTGCAGGCTACACGATGGTGGAGCGTACGCAAATTGACAAAGTTATCAGCGAACAAGGTTTCCAGCGTTCCAATTTGACGCAATCTCAGATGGTGCGTATCGGCCAAATCTTAAATGTATCAAAGATTGTTGTTGGTGATATTAATTACGTTTTCGGCCAATATCAAGTAGACGTCAGAGCTATTGATGTCGAAACGGGTACTATCGCTGCCACAGAAGGCAGTACATTTGCGACATCATCTTATCGTAGTAGTATGCAAAGTGTGGCTCAGAAACTTGCAGGAAAAATTGCTATTACTCCAGGTCCAGCAGTGCAATCGTCAACTTATACACCTAAAAAGCGTTCTACAGTTGAAGTGCTATATGGATATTTGAAGATATTTCCAACTGAGTTAGGATCTTTCTCGTCAGAGCCAATATCTGTTATTAATCAAATAAATTCTCAAGCACAGTATGGTTATAACAACTGGCGTATACCAACCAACGAAGAGTTATCACTGATGCGTGCCAATAACTATCTTGGTTCTGGAGAATATATGACCAGGGACAATAAACGAGGGATTGTTCTACTTGTTACAGATGGTGAAGACTATTCGACAATTAGCGCAAAACAGGAAAGGCAAAGAGCAGAACTTGAGGCAGAACAGGAAAGACAAATGGCCGAACAAGAAAGACAAAGAAAAGCAGCAGCCATTAAAGCTCAGGGGTTAGTTGATCTTGGTCTGCCGAGCGGAACTTTGTGGAAAGATAAGAATGAGGATGGCGGATTTTATACATACGACCAAGCAGTTAATAAATTCGGCAATAAGTTACCTGCAAAAGAGCAATTTGAGGAGCTCAGAAGTTATTGCCAATGGACATGGACTGGTAGGGGATACAAAGTGACAGGGCCTAACGGCAATTCAATCACTCTGCCTGCTGCGGGAGGTCGCAATTGCGATGGAAGTGTTTACAGTGTGGGATCTTCCGTCGAATATTGGTCATCTACTCCCACCAGTTCGTCGTGCTGCGTATATAACCTCCAGTCATATTTGGGTAATGGTGTGCATATTGAAAATTCTAATCGGTGTTTTGGGAAATCCGTACGCCTCGTCTATAAACCATAGTTTTTTGACAAAAAAGTGGTTAATCTTACCACTGGCGAATTTGAAGGAAATGTAGCTGAAAAGTTATAAAACAATATTCCAAATGGAAAATTCAACAAAAATCCATATTGGAATATTGTTTTATCTGGAAATCTTCTCCAATACCATCTTCACCATCCACTCTTCATTAATCTGAGTAACAGCAAAACATCTCTTTCCGGCATCTTTTACTGAAGAACCGATGGAGTAGGCGGTTCCTTTATCAAGAATCAGAAATCGATCGTGAAATGTTTCAGTGTAATTCAAAGTTATTGTTGGATATTGAGCGTTGAATTTGTCAATATCACTTTGGGTTATCTTGGCTTTCTTGCCTGTAAATAATTGAACGTCAACATTTTCTTTCTTTTTTGAAAGAACGTCCAAAGTCCCGACACCGGCATAATTATCAATCAAGATTATTTCTTTTTCGGCTTTTTGAACCAAAGAAACCATGAAACTGAAAGCATTGTAGATTTGGCCATCGAAGAAAAGTTTTTGTCTGTCTTCGATTTTGTATTTGTCCATTATTGTTAAGATATGCTCAATTTTTCTGTCGTTTTCCTGAAGATGTAGGTTTGTATCAGATATTTCTTTGCGAAGAAGATCGAGTTCAATAAAAAGCTTAGCATTGCTTTGAATGAATCTTCGCATTGCGACAAAAGCGTCAATTATTTTTATGCTTTTTTGAACTGCCGTTTCGCTATGAAGTACTGAAGCGAGCATAGAAACCCCTTGCTCTGTGAAAGCATAAGGATTAGATGTAGAATGTTTTAATGTTTTGAACCGGTCGCAACTTGCGACCAGTTTATCTGTTTCATTATCAGACAGTTGAAACATAAACCTTTCAGGGAATCGTTCGATATTACGTCTTACCTGTTCGTTCAATCGCTTTGTTTCTACTCCGTAAACATTTGCTAAATCCCTGTCTATCATGACTTGAACGCCACGGATTATGAGGATTTTATCTTCTATTTCTTGAAGTGTATCTAATTTATAGCTGTTTGCCGCCACTATGGCGTTTGAAATATTTAAAGATTTCATAACAAATAGTTTTTAAATTCAATTACACTGCAAAGATACAAAAAAGTTTGAAGTCACAATCTGTGACCTCAAACTTTTTAATAAAATATCAACGATATTTAAAACTTCATTTCCAAATTAATTTTCACATC
>CAJOEB010000124.1 GCA_905233775.1 uncultured Alphaproteobacteria bacterium
ACAAATTTTACGGTTATAAAAGCGTCATCATCATTGACCGATGAATCTATAACCTCTGCGTTCATAAATCGAACAAGAATGCCCTCCAGTGTTTCACCGCGTGAATTTCTGTCGTCTATTGCCATACAAAATGCATTGTATAACTTCGGAGCAAGTAGTTCTTTTAAAATTCTTTTATCACCTTTCGCATATGCTTCAAAAATGACTTCAAATGCTTTCTTAGATTTTTCAAGAAAATCATGAGGGACAAATCCAGCATAATTATCAGACGAATTATTGGCAGTAGTACGATTTTCATCATGACGTATTTCTTCTACAGAACTATTTTCACTAAAAGTCTGGTCGTCTTCTACATGAACTTTAAATCCCATATGTATGCCTAGGATATCGTTCAATCGCATCAGTAAAAATACAGTAATACAAATAAAAAGAAATAAACTAAACATCGTGCGTACTACTACCTCCTCAATATCTAACGTATATCTATTTACGAATATATCTTTGGTAAAGTTACTCCTTTTTGTCCCATATATTTTCCGCTACGATCCTTATACGAAACATCGCAAATCTCATCGACTTTGAAGAATAAGAATTGGCAAGCTCCTTCATTAGCATAAATTTTTGCCGGAAGTTGCGTTGTGTTCGAAAATTCGAGTGTAACATGCCCTTCCCATTCTGGTTCAAGCGGGGTAACGTTTACGATTATTCCGCATCGTGCATATGTTGATTTTCCGACGCACAAAACGAACACATCTCTCGGAATTTTGAAGTATTCGACAGTACGTGCCAATGCGAAACTATTCGGCGGAATAATGCAACAGTCGGTTTTTCGATCTACAAAACTCTTTGAAGAGAAATTCTTAGGATCTATAATCGCATTATCTACATTTGTAAATATCTTGAACTCATCTGATACACGTGCATCATATCCATACGATGACACGCCATAAGAGATGATTGATTTTTGCGATAATTTATCGACAAAGGGATTTATCATATCCTGTTTTTCAGCAAGCTCTCGAATTAATCTGTCACATAAAAGCATTTTTACTCTCCTAACTAATAACTAAAAAATAAAAACAACTTACAATAACTAACTTACTACTAATAATTAAATCAAACTGACTCAAACTAACCTAAATGTTCGAACCGCCAACAGTTATCTTATCTATAAGTGCACTCGGTTGACCAACTCCGACAGGTACCCACTGACCATCTTTTCCGCAAGTTCCTACTCCGTTATCAAGCGAAAAATCCGCACCGACCATCGAAATCTGTTTTAATATGCTTGGACCATCACCTATCAGCATTGCTCCTTTTACAGGAGAAGTAATTTTTCCATCTTCGATTAGATACGCCTCTGATGCAGAGAATACAAACTTTCCCGAAGCCGTATCCACTTGACCATCGGAAAATGTCTTTGCGTAGATACCGTTTTTCGCTTTCGCAAGCATTTCATCAAAAGAAGCATCTCCGGCAAGCATAAAAGTATTTGTCATACGAGGCATCGGTGTACATTCGTAACTTTCTCGCCGACCGTTTCCTGTTGTTTGGCTATTCATAAGACGTGCATTCATACGATCTTGCATAAATCCGACCAACTTACCTTTTTCAATTAAAACATTATGCTGCGTTTTATTACCTTCGTCATCAATATTAAGAGATCCACGACGATTTGCAATCGTTCCGTCATCAACTACAGTTACACTTGCAGAACCTATTTGTTCGCCTAAAAGATTATGAAAAGCCGACGTCTTCTTTCTGATTGCATCACCTTCAAGACCATGCCCAACAGCTTCATGCAGTAATATTCCCGTCCATGCATTACCTAATACAACAGGCATTTCTCCGACAGGAGCTTTAACGGCACTCAGCTTGACATTAGCCTGCCTTAAAGCTTCATCAACATAGGCTATCTTCGTTTTATCATTAATTATCGTTTCATATCCGAAACGACCGCCTCCGGACTGCATTCCGCTTTCCAACATCCCGTTTTTCTCGACTATTATCGACACCGTTAAACGGACCAAGGGACGTATATCATAGCTTTTTTTTCCTGAGTCAGTAAGAATACTAACTGCTTGCCACGTACTTGCCAATACACCGATAACTTGGCGGATATTATCTGATTTTGAGCGAGCATAGGCATCAATTTCTCTTAAAAATTCTATTTTTTTTGCAAGTGAAATACTATCTATAAATTTTGCTGCATCATATAAATTGTTGGTTTTTGCTGAAGTATGTATTTTTGGAATTCCTAACCGTATATTCTGATTATCAGATGAGCTATCAGATGTAAAATTTACTGCTTCAACCGCTTTTTTTATTGAAGAAAGATCAATTGTCGAGCTATATGAATATTTACTTGCGTCATCTTTAAATGTACGTAAACCAAAACCCTGATTAAAGTTAAGATTAGGCGCTTGGACAACGCCATCTTCAATTCGCAAAATCTCTCCTTCTTTATATTCAACAAACAGCTCGCCAAGAACTCCACCATGAAAAGCTTCAAGAGAAGTTTGCTCAATAGCTGATATGTCGTAAATATTCTTAAAAAAATCACAGGATTTATTCAAACTCTTACAATCGATCATTATAATTAGGCTTCCTGATGTTTCTTTTCTTCTGCTTTCAGAGCTGCAACAGCAGTATCTAAATCCATTTGCGAACAAAATCCAAGCAAAACAGGATCCTTTGGACTTAATTCGTGCATACGCGCATGTGTTTTGTTGCGAATTGCCTGAACTGTCGCTTTTGTAGTTGAAACAAGAGCACAAACAGCCGCATCTGACATTTCAGGATAATACTTCAGCAACCACGCGATTGCATTAGGACGATCCCGCCGTTTAAGAAGAGGAGTATACTTTCTTTTGCTCTTCTGTTTTGCAAGAACCATATCCGGAATAGCCATTTGCAGCTTGGCGGTAGGATCTTTTGTACAACGATCTATTTCATTTCGGGTAAGTTGCCCTGTGGCAATCGGATCTACGCCAATCATTCCCGTAGCGACTTGTTCATCAGCGATCGCCCGAACTTCCAGCGGATGTAAACCGCAAAAATCCGCAATTTGTTCGAATGTAAGAGCCGTATTCTCAATCAACCAAACTGCTGTGCCATGCGGCATAATAGGAGTAGTAACCATATTCATATATCCACAAATTTTTAAAACTCTTATTTAACACTTTAATTATATATCTATTTAAATAGTAATATATCTATTATCTATTCTATTTTCTATTTATATATTAGCTATTAGCTAGATTCGGCGGATATTTTACACATTTTATTCTGCATTGCATAGGGAAATTAAATATTGTTCTATTTATAAGGTTTTATAAGATTAATGAAGGGAGGTTAGAGATATTTT
>CAJOEB010000125.1 GCA_905233775.1 uncultured Alphaproteobacteria bacterium
ATCAGATTATCACGGACAAATTGCGCATATTTTTTGTTGAATTGCAGAAGTTTCATCCGAAACATGTTGATCGAAAAAATATGCTTGATGTGTGGATGATGTTTTTGAAAAATCCGTTGAATGATGAAATCCAAAGTGTTCCGGAGGTACAAAAAGCACTCGATACATTAAAGGAAATCAGTGCCGATGAAAATGAACGCGAAATTTACATGTTGCGCCGACATACAGAATTCGGATATATCAGCGAAAAAAATGTCGCTATACAAAATGCAAAAGTAGAAGGCGAAAAAATCGGCATCGAAAAAGGCGAAAAAAGAAAAGCCATTGAAACAGCTAAGAATTTCTTAAAAATGGGGTTGTCGATTGAGCAGGTAGCACAAGGAACAGGTTTAACGATAAGTGAAATCGAAAAATTAAAGATTTAGGTATGCAGCACACTGATAAGCAAAAGTCCTGTTTTCAGCAGAGGCATTAGAACAAGGCTTTGAAGGAACAGTGGCGGAGGCTTTTGTTACGGCTTTTATCAAAAACTTCGAAAAAGGCGAAAAAATCGGAGAAGCTCGTGGTATCGAAAAGGGTAAGATTGAAGTTGCAAAGAAGATACTTGCCGATGGAATGGGTGTTGAATTGGCAGCAAAATATTCAGGTCTTTCGATTGAAGAAATCGATAAATTAAAAGCATCATCGCTGAAAAAATAATAACAAAGGTACTCGAGAAGCAAAAATTCGATTTTCTGCTAGCTTAAAAATCAGCATAATTCTGTGATTTTATAAGTATAAGCTGTTTTATTTCTTTGAAAACATCAGATGACCGACGAGGCTCATGGTTTGAGTTAGCCCTCTTTTTTCCAATTCTTTTCTTGTTTTATCAAAAGACCGACCAGCTGCAGTTGTGCAGCTGCAAAGTACAACGCATTTATCATCAATATTAGATAAGTCAAAAATTCGCTCTATGATAATCTGGTGAGTACTGTAATAGTTCAAGAAATGCTGAAATCTGTCTAAGAACATCACATTATCCAATTTACTGTATCCCGGATCATTTTTTTCAAGCAAAGGATCGCTTAACCAATAGATTTTCTTTCCAGCATGATATTCATCCACAATATGCTCAAAAAACAAGTGATCTTTTTCTCTGTGATCCCACACATTCAAAACAGCGTATTTATTGCAGGCGAATTGTGGAACAACGCAAGATATTGAAATAATAACGCTCAAAATTTTGACGAAGCATTTACTTTCAGCAATAAAGACAGCAAACGCAGGTAAAAATAACACTACTGACGGAAATAAATAATAACTATGATCAAGTCTTAAGAGAAAATAAGCAAACGCATATCCTGTACTTGCGAATAATAATGCATCCGTAAATATGTGCTCTCTATCTTTTTTTATTAATAAAAAATACAATCTGAATAGCGTTAGTCCGACTATAAAATACAGTATTGGCTCATTAACAAATAAAGAAAAAGATAAGTCTGATATATTTGAAGAAACAGAAGCGTAAATTCCCGTATATGTTCTAAATAATCTTCTGTACACATAAATTGCGACAAAAACAACAGAATTAAAGATCAAAGCATAGTTTAAAAATTTACTTTTTTGTGATAGATCATCGAATAATAATTCTGTTACAGCGATAATTGCGAATATTCCAAATACCGGTTCTTTCATGTAAGTTGCGTACGCAGCCACGACAAAAGTCAAAAAATAATACGGAAATTTATCGGTTTTTTCTGCTTTTTTATAACTCCACATAAACACACAAAGAAGAAAAGACAAAGTTTTTTCGGGATAAAAGCATTCCATATGAATCTGCATAAAACTCGATACGGAGAATAATATTAATAAAGAGAATAACGATACTGCATAATTCTTTTTTGTTACTTTCTTTAAAAATGAAAATATTATCAAACTGGATGCTACTAAAATAACACAATTGTATATATAATGCGCAATTGCAGTTTTTCCGTATGGAACTAATAACAAAATTGAATAATCACTATGGCCGAGAGGATAAAATCTGCCGTCCCACGTACATCCATGAGCTGCTTTTCCGATTGCTGTTGTCATTAAAAATAAATAATCATCTCCCCACAACGAGCCTCCATATAACCAATTTGCTTTCCATAAAACGCAGAAACAAATTATAGATAAAACGCAGAATAAAATCCCATAAGTCAGTTTTTTCGTTAAATCTATCTTTTTGATATCAATATCAATCATTCTGTTTTCCCGATATCCAATCTTCGATGATAAATTTAGGGCGTTGCTTGCTCTCTATGTATATTTTCCCGATATATTCGCCAATAATTCCCAAGCATAAAAGTTGTACTCCGCCCAGAAAAAAATTCGATAATATCAATGATGTCCAACCGGTAACTGTTTCTCCTGATATTTTTCTGAAGATAACGTATACACTAAATAAACCAACTATGAGGCAAGTTAAAAATCCTAAAACAGCAATCATTCTAAGAGGAATAACAGATAAAGAGGTAATTCCGTTAATTGCAAGAGAAAGCATTTTTTTCAACGGATATTTAGATTTTCCGGCAATCCTTTTCTTGCGAGCATACAAAACTGTATCTGACCGAAATCCAATAAGTGGAATTATGCCACGAATATAAATATTTCTCTCTTTAAATTCTAATAGTGCTGCCAAAGCTCTCTTGCTGAGTAATCTGTAATCTGCATGATTGCTGATTTGTTCGACTCCCATTGTGGACATGAATTTATAAAATAAGTTAGCACTTGTCTTTTTGAAAAAGCTATCACTGGAACGATCTTTACGTACACCATACACAATATCGTTTCCTTGCATATATTTTTCAACCATTTTCGGAATACATTCGATATCATCTTGCAAATCTGCATCAATGCTGATGCAAATATCTGTATCTACGTACGATAATCCGGCAAGCAAAGCCATTTGATGACCACAGTTGCGAGATAATTTTAATCCCCGAGCTCTTTCATTGTTACTGTTATCGTCGGATATTCTTTTAATCAAATTCCATGTATTATCTTTACTTCCATCATCGACAAAAAGGACATAACTGCCTGATGCAATTTTATTTTCGGTTATTAATCGTTCCAACACCGAATTGAGTTCCATAAAACATTCTGCAAGAACTTCTTCTTCATTATAACAAGGAACAACTACCGCCAACGTCGGAAGATTATCTTCAGTTTTCTTTATAAATTTATCCATGCCGTTATAATATCTCTTAATGAAGAAAAATCATAGAGTTTTTTACCATTTTCTCAAAGTAATAACAACAAATGATCGTTGTTTATTGAAAAAACGTTATTGCTTTTTAAGCTTATAATTCTACAGAAATGGCTTTCTGGTAATTTTA
>CAJOEB010000126.1 GCA_905233775.1 uncultured Alphaproteobacteria bacterium
TAACTTTTAAACATGATCGGAGTTTATAATTATTTAATTTTTTATTCAACATTTGTGTGCGATATGTTAGTTTTATGTTGTAAAAAAGTCGCAGTTTTTCAGTAAAATTAGTAATAAATGACAGTTTTTTTATTCTCATTTCAATGTTTATTAGTTATTTTTTTTTATAAAATTTTCATTTGCAACATAAAATAATGGATTGTCAATTTCGTAAAAGCGAATACTGCTGTACAAAAAGCGACAACTTAATATTCAATTTAGATGTCCGCGATCATCTTTTATTTTTTTATGCTTGAATAAAGCAAATAATCTTTCCTCTCTCCCCCCCCCTCCTTCTGTAGGTAATAGGGGAGAAGGAGGGGGGAAGATTCAAAGGAGTGTTATTTTTTATAATACCGTAATCTGGTGAATTGTTTTGTGAGAGATTAAACGCTTTTCGCATCTATAGTTTTCTGTCCACGTATCCAACCACACTGGCATAATTCACCTGTCTGAAGAGCATCGAGAACTCTCAGAGCTTCGTCCGGATTTCTTCCGACGCTGGAATCAGTAACCATGACAAAGCGAATAATGTTATCAGGATCTACAATAAACAGCGCACGTTGAGCAACACCTGAATCTTTGCATAAAACCCCAAGATCCGTACACAATTCTCTTTTTACATCTGCCATAAGAGGAAACGGCAATTTATTTAATTCCGGTTTATATTTTCTCCAAGCCCAATGAACAAATTCACTGTCTATACTGCATCCGAGAACTTGCGTATTTCGTTTTTTAAATTCATCAAGCAAGTTAGCGAACGCTATAATTTCGGTTGGACATACAAAAGTAAAATCTTTCGGATAAAAGAAAATCAACTTCCACTGATTTGCATATGTGGATTCCGTAATTATTTTAAAAGCGTTATCCATATTTATTTGATCAAGGGGAAGATCCGAGATAGCAACTAAATTGAAATTTGGAAATTTATCACCGACTGTTAACATTTTTACTCCTCAATTTATAACAAAAAAAACTAAACCAAGTCAGATATTAATTAAGTATACAATTTAAAAAGCAAAATTATCAATATCGCTTATTGGTAGAACTTAGACAGAACTTAATAAGTCTGCAAAATTTAATAAGTAGAGTAGTTATTGCTAAAGTTATTTTAAGCGTTTTTTATGTAATCATAATCAGCGTCTTCTAAATGCTATTTTCGACTTTCGCAAGATCCCTAGTAAATCTGGAGTAGATGAATTTTTATTTTTTTCACTCTTTTCAAAATCTTAAAAAAGTGTTAATATACTGATAAATAAGGAGATATAAGAGGAACCTATGAAAGGAAAAACATTCAAAGAAGGGCAATATGTCGTTTATCCGGCGCATGGAGTGGGTATCGTACAAGGTATTGAAACTCAAAATATCGCTGGTACGGATTTAAAAGTTCTTGTTATATCTTTCGAAAAAGACAAAATGGTCGTACGTCTACCTATAAACAGCGCAATGGCTAAAAAGGTTCGTTCTTTGTGTACGAAAGAAGAAATGGAAAAGGCGATAGAAAGCCTTCGTACTCCTACAAAAGTAAAGAAAATGATGTGGAGCAGAAGAGCTCAGGAATATGAAGCAAAAATTAATTCCGGTGACCTGATGTCCATTACACAGGTTGTTCGTGATTTGCACAGAACTGCCACTCAACCAGAGCATTCTTATAGTGAACGTCAGATATATCAAGAAGCAATGGATAGACTCATGAGAGAATATGCTGCTGTTGCTCAAATTGATGAGGATCAGGCCTTAGAAAAACTACAAGAAGTTTTGGCGGCTTAGTTTTTATAGCTTATACTTATTTATATTTATATATTTTTGTTGTTTTTAGTAGTAGTAATAGATTTAGTAGTAAATTTAGATATTCGTAGCAAGAATACCAAAGGATATAATTGAATATGAACGCCTTACGCCCTGTCTCCTTTCCGATTACAAGAGGGGTATGGTTTGTTGCGCTGTTTATGTCGCTGATTGGTATGTCAACGAATATGTTGTATTCGTATTTGGCTGTATCATTGAAATTCAATTTAAATATATCGATGTCAACGGTAGCTTCAATAGATGGAGCAGTTGAATTTATATCTTATTTTTTGCGAATTTTTTCAGGAGCAATAAGTGATTATTTACACAATAGAAAATTATTGTTAGTTGTCGGATGTTCAGTTGTTGCTTTGGTTAAACCGATTTTTGCAATTGCTAATTCAGTTTGTGCTGTTATAGCCGCTGAAATTTCCGAACGTATTGGAAATGGTATATTAGCTTCTCCGCGAGATGCTTTAATCGCTGATTTGAGTTATCGAAATAATTTGGGAGCGTCTTTTGGTTTTTGTAAGGCGATAAAAACTCTTGGAGGAGTTATTGGAGCTGCAATAGCGGTTGCAATAATGTATATTTCCGATAACAATTACAAATTGCTTTTTGGAGTATCAACTTTACCGGCTTTATTAGCTCTTATATGTCTTACAAAAGTACAAAATAAAAAAGAGATAACTAATAATCAAAGAAAGTTTGATAATCCTTTTCAAAAGAAATATCTAAGATCGCTGGATAAAAATTTTTGGGGACTTATTGCATTGGCATTTGCGTGTGAACTCGGACATTTTGCCGAATCGTTGCTGACTATCAGATCCGCTGATTTTCTTTCTCCATGTTCGTGTGGGATAACCGCTATTATTGCCACGTTCGGACAAGTCGGTTTCGCATATTTTATCGGAATGAAATCAGATCAATATAACAAGCTATATATTATCAGAATAAACTTGTTTCTTCTACTTGTATCCTACGCAACTATGTGGTCAGCGTCTTCGTCTATTGTATTTTTGTTTGGAATTCTTATTTTTTACGGACAATATGCCGTTATACAAGCACTGTTTTTAGCGACTATTACAAAAAATGTCAGTTCACAATTGCGAGCAACTGCTACAGGTATTTTTTATTCTGTTATCGGCATCTCTTATATGGCTTCTACTGAAATTTGCGGAATGTTTTGCGATAATTTCGGAACTAATTCAGCGTTTTTATACACATCTTCAATAGTTTTCTTGGCATTTGTTTCTGCTTGTTCAAAAAAGGAAACGTACTTTAATTAGATGTCTTGCGAAAACAATTTTTTTTGATATTTTTTTGTAGGCTCTGATAATCAGATTTTCAAAATGCAGTTTTTGACCTTTACAAAGACTCTATTAAAGATGCAAGAACTCTAATAAAAGATCTCCGCCGCAAGCAATGGTGGGAGTATCAAAAAGATACGAAGCAGATAGTCTTTGTGAAATAACTTATACTGTTTACCTTGGTCTTTTATATATTAGAGATCTTGC
>CAJOEB010000127.1 GCA_905233775.1 uncultured Alphaproteobacteria bacterium
CTACAAAATAAATTTCGATAAATCCTGATGTTGAGCCAAAATTCCGACTTTTTCTTCAACATATTTCTTATTGATCATTACAGTTTCTCCGCTTTTTTCATTGGCTGAAAAACTGATATCTTCCAGAAGTTTTTCGATAATAGTATGCAGTCGACGTGCACCGATATTCTCTACCTGCTGATTTACTAATGCTGCCATTTCTGCGATTTTTCTTATACCATCTTCCGTAAAATTGATATTTACTCCTTCAACTTTTAGAAGTGCATCATATTGTTTTATAAGACTGCTTTCTGTTTCCTTTAAAATCCTTACAAAATCATCTTCAGATAGATTTTTCAGTTCTACACGAATTGGCAGACGTCCCTGTAATTCTGGCAGTAAATCTGAAGGTTTAGAAATATGAAATGCACCAGATGCTATGAACAAAATGTAGTCAGTTTTTACTGTACCGTATTTTGTTGTGATAGAACAGCCTTCGATCAATGGTAACAGATCGCGCTGAACACCTTCGCGGCTAACATCTGCTCCTGAAGTATTTTTAGCACAAATTTTATCGATTTCGTCTACAAAAACGATGCCATTCTGTTCGACCGCAAAAATTGCTTCTCTTATGATTTTATCGCGATCTATTAATTTTTCGCTTTCTTCTTGATATAACAATCGTCTTGCTTCTGATATCGTTACTGTGCGTTTTTTCGTCTTTGATATTCCTAATGCACTATTCATCATATCGGTTAAATTCATTACGCCGATTTGCCCTCCCGGGATATCAAACTGAGGATATTGTACGTTATCCGCAACAGTAATTTCTATCTCCTTATCTTCCAATTGATTGGCATTCAACAAACCACGAAATTTATCTCTTGTTTCTGAACTGGCATTTTCTCCGACCAATGCATCAAGTATGATATTTTCAGCTTTTATCTTCGCTTGTTCTCTAAAGGATTGCCTGTGACGCTCTTTCGTTTCTGAAACCGCAATCTCAACTAAATCTCGGATAATTTGCTCGACATCTCTTCCGACATATCCGACTTCCGTAAATTTTGTTGCCTCAACTTTGATAAAAGGAGCATCCGCAAGTCTGGCCAGTCGCCGAGCAATCTCTGTTTTTCCAACGCCCGTTGGTCCCATCATAAGGATATTTTTCGGCAAAATTTCGTCTTTCAAAGGTGCAGGAACTTGCTGCCGTCTCCATCTGTTACGCAGAGCGATCGCTACTGCTTTTTTCGCTTCTGTATGTCCGATTATAAAACGATCCAGTTCGGCTACAATTTGTTTTGGAGTTAATGAAGACATCTTTTTCGTCCTTCCTTTCTATTCATCATCATATATTTTCATTCATCTATAGTTATTTTTTTAAGAATTACATTGTGGTTCGTGTATATGCATAAATCACCTGCAATTTTCATTGATTTTTGCGCAATTTCCTCTGCGGTCATATTCTCTTGATCTATTAAAGCGCGTGCAGCTGCAAGAGCGAAGTTTCCGCCCGAACCTATACCGATTATGCCATCTGTCGGTTCAAGAACATCACCCATACCAGTCAGAATAAGCGATGTTTTCTTATCTACCGCTGCAATCATGGCTTCCAGTTTGCGCAAATATTTATCAGTTCGCCATTCTTTCGCTAATTCAACACATGCTCGTTGTAACTGTTCCGGATATTGCTCCAATTTACTCTCTAAACGTTCAAAAAGCGCAAATGCATCTGCTGTCGCACCGGCAAATCCAACCAAAACTTTTTCGGCAGCTAAAAATCTCACTTTTTGAGCGTTCGCTTTTACAACGGAATTTCCCATAGTGACTTGTCCATCACCAGCCATCACGACTTGATTTCCTTTGCGAACAGAAAGGATTGTTGTTCCCATCCATGTCATTGTCATTGCGAATGATCCTTTTACTTTTGTGAGGATATTATAATCACTTTTTGGCGTTTCTGAAGCTTGAAATTTCCTTTGAACTGTATGAAACTAATTAATAGTTGTTTTTTTAGTTTTTAGAGGAGAAATTACATGAAAACATTAGTAAATGCTCTTGAGTTGGTTTTAGCTGATACATATGCGCTATTTTTAAAAACTCAAAATTATCACTGGAATATAGAAGGTTGTTGTTTCAAGGAAAATCACGAATTATTTGAGAAACAATATGATGATTTATTTGAAGCAATAGATGTTTGTGCGGAATTAATCAGAGGATTGGGCGAGAAAGTTGATGGCACATTTGCGGCATTTTCCAAAAATTGCAGTATAAAGGATGGAAAGAAAGATCTAACAGCGGATAAAATGCTCGAAGATTTGGCTAATGATCATGCTATTGTAATAGAAAAGACGCTGAAGAAAGCGTTAGATGCAGCAAAAAAAGCTGATGATGAGGTTGTTGCAGGTTTCATCACGGATCGTATGACATTTCACAGAAAAAATGCTTGGTTACTGAAAAGCTGCAGACACGGAAAATAGCGGAAAATAAAAAAACAAAGTAATATAAATAGAAGATATGTAGATATTGATATATTTTTTAATCAGAGTAGTAACTTAACTACTTGCTGAAAAAGAATAAGAGTAGTTAAGTCACCAAAATAAAAGAAGGGCGGTTCAAAATCCGCTCTTTTTTATACCAAGAAGTATACCAAGAAGATCACAGACTTAATCTGAACAAACGTATCTGATGTGTATTTCTGTATTTTAGATATAGGTTGTTATTATCATTTTCTTAATTAGTTTACGATAAAACAATAACATAGTAATGAGGACATTACAGATGAACAATACATCATTCAAACCATTCTCTAACAGTAGCGGTAACAGCACCAGCACCCACGGGGGGGGGTAGTCCTCTCATTTATCAGGATTATCGGGACAAGTCTTGAGAATTTTCGCTGTATATGGTGGCATTCTATATGCTCGAATTTTCCCTCGCGATTTTTTTCTTCCCATCACAACAAAAAACGTACCGAACCACATCACAATTGCCCTATATCACATCAACATCATCATGGTGGCATCCTTATCGAATTTGCATTTTCCATTCCGATTCTGATTAGTCTTCTCTTTTTTCTCTGTGATCATTACCGTTTCTACGAATTGAAAGATAAGGTAAAGTCGTCGGCTTATCTTGTTGCAAGCATGGTTCAGCAAATCGGAAATACAAAAGAAAATAAACAACTAACCAAATCTGATCTTGCTTACATATCCTATGCAAGTTGTCTTAATTTGTTTCATACAAACACAATGTTCAATCCTTGGCCGTTTGGAATATATTATGCAATGTTCTGTCATTATGTTAAAAGAATAAATAGTAACAATTATCAGTATCAATATAATTGCGCAACTATGTCTACGGG
>CAJOEB010000128.1 GCA_905233775.1 uncultured Alphaproteobacteria bacterium
AGCTAAAACTCCGTTAGCGTGTGAAAGACCTTAAAGTCACAGGTCACAGCGGTCACACTGGTCACAGGCTTTTTCGCAAGTGACCTCTCAGGATCACAGACCACTTGCTGAAAGCCTGATGAATAAAGGGATAGATGCCCATATAGTGAGTAAGTGAGGTTAAAATAGAAAATTCCTACAAACTGTCATTCTGAATCAGTTTACGTGCAAAAGTTTCAAAGTTTCAAAGTTTCATTGTTTCATACCCATTTTTTCCTCGCGCGTGTTTTATATATATTATAAATCTATATGATTAACCGGTTTATTGGATAACTATTATATATATAATATACTATATAGTATAAAGGAGCCCGTCATTTCACGAAACGGCAGGCGCAAGAAACTGAAATCGCGCCCGCGTGAAACTGAAACGGCGCTGAACAGAAACTGAAATCGCTGAGACGACAATCTTCGACTACGCTATCAAGACAATTAGAAACTACTGCTGAAACAATGAAACTTTGAAACTTTGAAACCGGATGTATTACCCTAGAAAGTGGAATGATTCCCTCTAAACCCTTATATTTGTTGAATAGTTTCCGCGGAAAACCGTTCAATCATATTTAGGGTTTGAACCTCAACAATAGTTTCAAAGTTTCATTGTTTCACTTGTTTTTTTTCTCCCAAATCGTTTTGAGATTGGTGAATTTGTTGTATCTTCGCGAAGAAATAAAATAACAAGAAAAAATGGCAAAAAATAATATAGCCATGGATTCATCAACAATCAAGCAATTATTTTATCGACAATACACAAACAAACAACGTATTGTTCAAGCTATCCTATCACTTTTGGTTCTTACGATGGGAGGTCTTATTTATGTTGGGTATAGAGATAAATCTTTGCTAATGTTTACATGGTTTGAACAATTAGGAGTAAATGGCGAAATAGACATATTAAGAGGATTCTTAGATTCCGAAGGTGTATATGGTTGGGTCAAGAATAGTCTTCCAGATGGCTTGTGGTTATTTGCCTATATGTTTTTAGTTGATGCTATTTGGAATGGTTCAAGGTCGATTAATTCGTACATATTTATATACTCGTTGCCTCTTATTGCTTTATTATCAGAATTCTTGCAGTTTTTTGGCTTGTTACCAGGTGTGTTTGATTGGATGGATGTCGTAAGTTATTCACTCGCAATTCTTTTGTATTTAATTATTAAACTGATAAAATAAAATACTATGAAATCAAAAACTATATTATCTTCTTTTGCCTTGCTTTTATTTGCGTTGCTGGGTGGAGGGTCCATCGACGTGAAGGAAACAGGAATGTTAGCTGTTTTTATTATTGTAGTTATAGCACTTGCTGCTATTATAGGATTTGCTGGTGTTATGGTCGAAAATAACAATAAAAATAAAAGACTTAGAATGATTAATGAAGATGAAAGGAATTCAACAGATTTTGATAGAAGTGTTTCCATAGGCAATGATCGTATGAGAATTTACTTTGACTCAAACAAAAAGCAGGTGATGCTGATGAAAGTTATGATAGGAGGCATCAAAAAAGAATATGTTGATGATTTCGAATTTCCAGGAAAAGAACTTGCGTTTTTTACAGACCCTGTATTCAATATATATGATCCTGTTACACGTAGATTATTGTATGGTACTTATGACGTTAACGGCATTAAATACCAAATAACATCAATTGCCGAAAAGGATAATAACAAAGACGTAAATGTCAACAACACCATTCAGCCTCGTTTAGTAAAGTTCATGACATCTCATACTTCATCTGTTGGCACTTTAACAAATAAATTATATAACATACTCATCGAAGAAAACCATGGCTTGATAGCTGTATGTTCGTCTAGTGGCGTGGGTGAGACATTTAATTATATAAGCGCCAACAGTTTACTTAAGAAAACAGGAGAAACATCAACAATTAATACACAAAAAGCTGGAAATTATCTTTTTGTAACGGACGATTTTTTTAAAGTCCTTGTCATTGTTGGTGAGAATTTTCACGAAATATTCAATTATGCTGACATTATTGATGTTTCTTATGTGGAAAATGGTGATCAATTGTACACTAAATCTACAGGTAGAACAGTAGGCGGCGCAATAGTAGGGGGTGTACTAATGGGAGGAGCTGGCGCTGTCATCGGCGGCCTGTCAGGTGATAGTAAACAGAGCAAGGTAATTAAGAGTATAAATATTAAAATACTTCTTCGTAGCACAAGTAGAACATCATGTGTCCTATATTTTAAAGATATTTCTCGTAATTTAAATACAAAAGAAGAATCAGATAGGAAATTGTATAACACTTATGTGAAGAGGGCTAATCAAGCTAAAGATATATTGTCGGTAATCATCGATAATGCAAAACAATCAAGTATCCCTGTTACTCCGCCCGTGGTACAACAAGTCATAACACCCACACTAAGTATTGCTGATGAATTATCAAAGTTAGCAGACTTGAAGGATAGAGGAATTCTCACAGAAGAAGAATTTCAAGTACAAAAACAAGTACTGTTACACAATGCACAAACTACAAACAATAGCCTTAAGGAAGTAAAACATTCACAAACGAAAGCCGTTGTAGAAGATGTTGTTCCTCAAGAAGTTAGAGAAGCATTGAATAATAATGATAAGATATTAGCTGTAAAGTTATACATGGATTATTCTGGTTGTGGTTTATCAGAAGCAAAAGACTATATTGATAGTATTGATTAATAAACCATTAGAATTTCGATAATTGCTTGCGTCAGTTATGCCGAGTCGTGACAAAATCGACCGAAGGTAACCAGTAAGCTAATAAACTCTTTAACCCTTACAGTAAACCGTAAACAGTAAACCGTAAACTAAGACTACACATTATTTATAATATATAGGAGGAAATAGGGCGGATGAAAATATTTTGAAAAAAAGTTTCCATATTATTTTGCCAGTCCGCAGAAAGTCCGTACCTTTGCACTCGCTTTTCGAAAGAAGGGCACAGAAGAAAGAGTTCTTTGACAGACTGCGACACAAAAAATGGAAGACAATGCAGAAAAGAATGCAAGTCAAAAAGAAACGTCAATTACGATAAGATATATCTTTTTAAATGATATACAATGAATCGAACGATGCAGGAAGCCTAGGTAGGATCAACAGTATAATGCAATTTTACAATTCTCCGAGCAGCGAGCGCAGAGGAAAGTTTACTTTCGCTATGCCGAGTCGCGAGAGAGATTCGTAATTTTTTTGTGAAACTAAAAAAATTACAATGAAGAGTTTGATCCTGGCTCAGGATGAACGCTAGCTACAGGCTTAACACATGCAAGTCGAGGGGCATCGGGAGAGTAGCTTGCTACTCTTGC
>CAJOEB010000129.1:0-3307 GCA_905233775.1 uncultured Alphaproteobacteria bacterium
GGAGGTGAAATTATGTACGGCGAAGAAATCAGCGACGAAGTAAAAGAAGATTATTTTGAGACAAATTTGAAAGCCGCAAAAATTGGTCTGGTAGAATCGATGTGCGAAGTCGCAAATTTGTATTATATAGGATTCGGTGTCGAAAAAAATTTGGACGAGGCAATAAAGTGGCTGGAAAAAGCAGTTGATGAAGGCGATGAATCAGCCGCCGTTACTTTGGGAAGACTTTACAGCGTTTACATCGAAAATGAAAATATCGAAAAAGCGATTTTTTATCTGTTAAAAGCGACTGATAAAAATCATATCGCAGCAATAAGAAAACTTACCGAAATTTATGAAAGTCAGAATGAATTTGAAAAAATGTTTGAATGTTGTCAAAGAGGTGCAAATCTCGGCAATGGACGTTTGATGGGGAAACTTGCAGATTGTTATTTTTTTGGTCGCGGCGTTCAACAAGATGCTTTAAAGGCGTTGGAATGGTACATTAAAGTTATTGAAGTTTATGGTTGGGATTCTTTTAATAATAATATTATGCGAATGATTACAAAAATTTATAATAAACATTTCAAGTTCAGAGATAAAAAATTTTTGAAATATTATGTGACGACAGAAAAACTCGGACATTTTAATGCAATGTTCGGAATAGCGGCAGAACTTTACAAAACTGATAGAGTTCGGGCTTTGAAATGGTATAAAATGGCAGCAGATGCCGGAGATTATGACGCGGCAGTTGCAGTTTATTATATAAAAGAAAACGATTTATATGAGGATACTTTTGTTGACAGTGATAGGTATCATTCTGCTTTGGAATGGTACGAAAAAGCCGCCCATTTTGGAAATATTTCAGCCGCAAAAAATTTAGCGATATTGAATCTAAAAGGTTTTGATAGTTATTATGGCGGATATTTGCCTGATGTAAAAAACTCTCTCTCTTGGTTAAAAAAAGTTTTGAAATTGGAGGCGGAAAGAGTGGGAAATAAAGATGTTTAACTTTAATAAAGAAGATTGGAATGTAGATTGGAATGTAAAAACAAAAATTATTGGCGTTGGAGATTTTGGAGCGAAAATGGTTAATTTGTCCATTGAAAAAGTTCTTTTGAATGCGAATTTTTCCGTTGTTGCTACAAAAAATGAAACTTTGCTAAAATCTTCCGCACCGCAAAGGATCAAAGTTACAGATAGCGTTGACGAAGAAACAAGAAAAAATTTTTCTGAACTGGTCAAGGATATAGATTTGCTGTTTATTTTTACTGACCTTGCAGACGAAAATATTTCAATACAAATTGCTAAATTGTCGAAGGATATTTTGACAGTGGCAATAATGCCAAAATCTGCTCCGAACAAAGAAAAATTTCAAAATTCTGTTGATGCTTTGATTTCTGTTGAAGATGAAAATATTTTTCTGATGTACAATGTTGTTCGCTTGATAAATGGTCTTGTCAGCGAGCCAGGCATGGTGGGATTTGATTATGCAGAAGTCAAAAGTGTTTTGGGAAATAGTGGCAGATGTTATGTTTCTTATGGCACGGCTACAGGAAAAACTCCGGCTATTGACGCTATGAAAATTGCAATAAATTCACTGAAAGACATTTTAAACAAGTCTAAAGGTGTATTGGTTGGTATTGTGGGATATTACGAAAATTTATCAATGATAGAAGCCAACGAAGCCACGACGATGTTGCAAGAAGCAATGCATCCAGATGCAGAGATAATATGGGGAGTTAATTCTGATGTAACATACTTAGATTCAGTTGAAACCATTATCATTGCAACTCGTTCGGGAAGTGATTGAATGACACCAGAAGAATTAGATTCGGCAATCAGTGAATTAATAGTTCCAGTGGAAAAACCAAAGTATAAAACGAATTCATATTTCAAAAAGCGAAATGAATATCGACGCATAAAAAAGTACATAAGTTATATTTTGCACGAAAGTCGAATTTGTTCTCACTATGAACAAGTTTCACTTTTTTTATGCACGGCAGACTATGGGACTTATTATAGATATTTTCCTGGTACGGGAATAACTTATAAAGTTGAGACGAATCAATTCAGAAAAGTTTCTTATAACTACATTGATAAGGATAAGAGATTATCTAAATTACGAAAAAAAATAAATATCAGAGCAAGTAGAAGGTATTTAGGTATAATTCCAAATGGTTCTGCATATAAAAGATGTTCAATGCGAATTAATAAAAACAATTATTTTTTGAATGAATGGTACGATTAATAATGTTAAAAAAAATGTACATATGATTTGATATACTCCGAATATAAAATTTTTGGAGGTGTTTCATATGGCACAATGCAGTGTTTGTAAACATTCGGGAGCAAACATGAAGAGATGTGAAAGTTGCGGCAACATTTGGTGTTCCAACTGTGCGATGAAAGGGCTTGGACACTATCCCAAACAAACTGCCGGTAACAAATGCCCTTACTGCGGAAAATATACAGTAAGGGCTGCCAAGTAAAATTTTCAATACCTCATTTTTTCGGAGCGAAATTGCTCCTTTTTTTGTGTGATTCAAGCGTGTTTTTCCAAAATATCTTTTGCTGTTTGTCGAATTTCATCACGCAAACTTTCAGGGAAAATAATTTCAACAAATTCTCCATATTGCATTGCCCAAAATTTCATTGCAGTTTCATTAACTTTAACATTAATTAAAATTCTGTCATTTTCTTTCTGCAAAATTTTAAAATCTTTGCCAAACCAATCAACAAGAGCATCAATTATGATTTTTTCAGCCCAAAATTTAACCCAAATACTTTCGCCGCTAAACATGTAAATATGTTCAGCCATGTGTTTCGGCAAATTAAAACTGCCGCCAATAAATTCTTTAATATTGCGTTTGAATTTTACAGGGATTTTTAACATTTGAACTTCAGTTATTTTGTCAATTCTGTAATGAGAAATATTGTCGTAATTGTCCGTGTTGCAAATTAAATAATATCTGCCATTCGTCGCCACCATTTGATAAGGACTAACAATATAAACTTCTTCACGTCGAGGTTTTAATTGTAGATTTTCGTCATAAGAATTGTAAATGAAGCTAATTTTTTTATTTTTGCTTATTGCATCGTTAATAACGTCCAAATTGTACATAACACGAGTATTGTCGGAGTGATGAAGCTCTGGCAAATTTGCAATGTGAGAAACTTTTGCAGAAAATTTATTACTGCCAAGCGTTTTTAATTTATCAATCAATCTTTTAGCTTGAGAGCGAGAAATATTTTTTGAAAATAAAACGCTGTCAATCAACATTCGTAATTCAGATTCTTCAAAATCGCGACGAATGAAAATTCCGTG
>CAJOEB010000129.1:3342-5606 GCA_905233775.1 uncultured Alphaproteobacteria bacterium
ACGGAACGGCGGTCGCATTTCATTCCATATTCCAGATTCAAAAGTTCAAGAATTTTTTTCTGAGTAAGTGGTCTTTTTTCATCAGAATATTTTTCCAAAATCTTTAAAATCATAATGATAAGCATTTTTTTGCTGCCCGTTCCAAACATTTTTTCATCGCCTTTAATTCAATTATGACTTTTTCGATGTACAAATTTTATCGCATTGATAATGATAATCCACTTGATGAAATCATTTTTCTTGTTCTATTGCGTATTCTTTCGCTAATTTATAGAATGTACTCTGTTTCAAGCCTGTCAATTCCATAGCAACTTTAAATGATATTTCCTTATTTTTCCATTGAGTATAAATTTTTACCCAATTTTCGGGATATGTGATTTTTTTACGTTTAGATGAAACCTCAAGAATAGGAACAGCCGCAGCCGCAATCTCTGAAGATATTTCCTCTTTATAAAATGGAGTTTCATTGAAATTAAGATCATAGCGTTTTCCAGTCTCAAGAGCTTTTCTATAACGCCAGCCACAGCACCAAAAACCCAGTGCTTTACCAAGTTCAGCTTCAATGATGTTATGTTCACTTGCCCAAGATAAAAGGTCGTTATAAATTCCTATTTTTAAGGCATATTTAGGCTCAGGCTTGCGTGTGAAAAGTTTTGGGAATGATTTTTGCAACAGTTTTGTTGCTTCTTTTAATTTTGGTGTAAAACGTGCATATGGACGTGGTCTGTAATATATTTTTTTATTTTCTGGACGTGCAGGAGATTCTGGCGTCTGTTTTTTATTTTCTACTTCGTTCATAACTTTCAATCCTCATTTTACTTTACAAAGTCAACTTCTTCAGATACATACTTTGAAAGATTTTCTATTATTTCTTCCATTGCCAGAGGTGGATTTTCATACTTTTCTTTTGTGTAATCTCCATGTCCTTTATAGAACTGATTGATAAAATAGTAAAATTTTATTCCTAAGTCTTGCGATAATGCTTGATAACCATTTTCTAATATCTGTTTATCTGACATATTCTCACCTGTACTTTTCTATTTCAGTCAAAAACTGTTCCCATGATATATCTGGTTGCTGATTTTTTTCTTTGTTAGCTGATTCATCGTAGAAGTGTTTTATAAATTTTATTGTATCTTCAAAACCTAAATGTTTAACCAATGCTTTATAACCAGCTTCACGCATCGCAACCGAATCATTAACATCTATGTTCACCATAAAATCACTCTCCTAAATTCACTGGATTAATTACTTTGATATTTAAATTCAGTTTACTACACGCTCTGATGAGTTTATCATCGACAGTTAAGAATATATCAGCATTGCCAAAAATAGCGCAAGATAAATGAAGTGCATCCATTTCGTGTATTGATGTATTTTTAACAAGTTTTTTAGCATTTTCTACAACATTGTCGTCAACTTTTACTGTTTCGGTAACCGCTTGATTGTACAACGATACAATACTTAATCTTTTGCCTATGTCATTTATGTTGCTAATCTCAAATTTTAAGATATGACTTCCAATAATAATACGATTATCACTTAGCAATATTTCTTTTATAGCATTCGATTCTTCCTGTATTCTTTGTTGTGTTTTTTCATCAAATAAACGATTGTAACAACAATTATAAAGATATATCCTTCTCATTTACATACCCTTTGCCATTCTTAATTGGATATACTTATTATAACTCATAAGTAAAAATTTCACAATGAAGTTGCAAAAAAGTGTTATGCCGAGTGTCTCGTTTCTGATACCATTTTTATATACTCAAGTTGCTAAGTTGTGTTATGTCAGTTGGCAAAAAAGTGCTATCATATCCCAGTTGCGAAAAAAGCAAAAACATAAGATTTTGAAAGACTGATTTTGTGCCATAATTTTAAAGATGCAACAAAATAAGAATTTGAGACACTTCTAATATTCTATGATATATGTGTTTCAAAAATTTGTATATTGATTTGGAGGTTACACATTATGAAAAATCGCAATGTTAATTTACAGGAACTTCGTCAGAAGATGAAAGACTTGCAAGAGCAAATCGACACCAAAGAAAAGGAATTGAATATCGAAGTTGGTGCTTGGGTACGAAAGGAAACCAACCTTGACACTCTCCACGAAATTCAGCAAAAATTCCACCTCGTTCCTATCGAAAATGGGAATGAGAAATCCTCAATTATTACACAGACCACTGCACCCTTCGGTGCCGATATGACGCCAAAGTCGGCTTCGTAGTTTGTTTAATGAATGGCGTAATAATGCGCTA
>CAJOEB010000130.1 GCA_905233775.1 uncultured Alphaproteobacteria bacterium
CTTGTTATTATAGACCAACGAAAGCATTTAACAGAGCTAAGCTTGGATTTTTTTTATTAAATCCCAATATTGCTGGAAATAAATTCAGTTATAAAATGTTTATTACTCCAAAACCAGGATTATTTCCTATTAAATGACATATATAAAAATAATTTTTATTTTTAATATCAATTTTAATCAAATTTTAATGATATCGACGTAAAATATACAAAATAAAATTATTATGTTGAATAAAGAGGAGTATAATCAATGAAATTCAAATTTTGTGCACATTCTTTTACTGCATTACTGTTTTTATCTCAATTTTTAGTATATGGTGGGGGGGGGATGATATAGATAATGTAAATACTGTTATAAATTATGATGCATCTTTAACAATTCCAAGCAGAAATGAGACTCCTCTGCAATCTGTACAGTCTACACAGCAGAAAGACATTGAACAACAGCCAAATACAACGAATACAGGAAGTAGTTTTGTAATTACTGAACATACTCAAGAGATAAATGAAATAACAGAACCATCAAAACCTGAAAAAAGTGTTAAAAAGACGAAATTAGACCGAAAAAATGATCCAAATTATCAGATATTGCGTCGTTATATAGATCAAGGCGATAAGTTTTTACTTGAAACTAAAACAAAATTGGATTTTGTAATTCAGGCAGCTGATACGGCTTATAAAATGTATAGACGTTATAAAAGTGAAACGAACGATCCTATACAAGTAGATTATTCAAAGTGGTCATGGTCTGATATTTCTAAAGCTATTCATACGGTTATGACAACCGCATCAAATTTGTTGCCTCTTTCTGATGAAGATGAACAATCCATGCGCTTTATGAGTATTGTATGGGAGGAATTAAATGAAGAAGAAAGGTTATATCTATCGGCACTTCTTAATATGAGCGATTTAAAAGAGATTTCTGCAAAAGCTGGCGGATATGAGGGCGAACATATTTGCTTTGTTATTTTAGGATTTGATTATACTGATACTGAAGATAGTACTGAGAAAAAAGAAATTTCTGATGAAGAGCGATATAAACAAGTTTTTAAAAACTGGTGTAATAAGAATAGAAAAGATACAAATACGGTACTTGCACGTCGCGAAGCATTATTGGCAGATTATCCGGAATATTATGACTTGTTATTAATACCGATGTTAAAAGCCGGGAAAAATTTTGATGATCTGTTATCTATGGTAAAAAAAGATCACAAAAGAGTACTTAAAGCATTACAAGAAGCCAAACATAATTTAGCTGAAGCAAAAAATATTATTAATTTGGCTAAGACTTCCATAAATGCAAAAAAAGATTTAAAAATATTTGATAATGATACGTTAAAAAAATTAGAGCTTGTTTTTAAAGGGAACCATGATTTAATGAGCGAACAAGAAAGATCTGTTATACAAGCAATTTCATATGAAGAGCGTCTTAATGCTTTAATTGATAAAGTCCAAAATGGAACTATAAAAATAGATGATGCTTTAAGTATTATGGAAGTATGGGGAAATTTTGCGAAAGAATTATAGAAAAGTATAAAGCTATGCAAGAATATATAGTAAATTAGAATGTGATTTACACAATTGATATGTGCTTATTTTATAACTTTGATAATTATCTGGAATTTCATAAAGTTAATGAACAACTTATATCTTGTGTAAATCATTTTTTCGATTTTCTAGATTTTAAATTTGATTTACATGAGATATTTTTGTTTTTTCGTTATTTTAAGATGTTGTAATATCTCTTGTAACTCAAATTCAAAATATAATTGCATTAACAAATATTGTCTTAGCAAACAGAGTATGAAAAGTCCAAATGTTGAAAAAACGTTCTGATACTATCTGAAAATAATTTTATGTGTTTATATCGTTGCTAAAAAAGCATTTACTTCATTTTTTCTGACTTTAACAAATTTTCCGGGCTGCAATTTTCCTAATTCAAACGGACCATAGCTAACACGGATCAGTCTATTTACAGTACAACCAAAGTATTGCATTAATTTACGGATTTCTCGATTTTTTCCTTCAGAAATGCTTATCTTCATCCAACGATTTTTTGATTTGCTTGCCGGATTTTCTTCTTCTATGGTTATTCCTCCATACCTGATACCATCTATAGTTACTCCGCGTGTTAGTCTCTTCTTTGCCTCTTCTGATAATTTTCCGAAAATTCGTACTCTGTATGTTCTTTTGAGTTTTGTCTTTGGGAGTTCCATTTTTCTGGCAAGATTTCCGTCATTTACGAACAGTAATAATCCTTCTGAATTACAATCTAGTCTTCCGACATACAAAAGACGTTCGTTTATATCATTGAAATAATCAAAAACAGTTGGACGTCCTTTACTGTCGCGCCGCGAAGTTATTACTCCTGTCGGTTTGTAGAATTTCCAAATGATAATATCATGTATTTTTTTCGGAATTTGTTGTCCATTTACAGTAATTAAATTTTTATCGCTTACAAAAAATATCGGCGTATTTATAATTTCTCCATCGACTTTTACATGTCCAGCTTTTATTAGTCGCTCTGCTTCACGTCTCGATGCTATTCCGCTTTCTGCTATTTTTTTCGCTAATCGTTCTTTCTTTTCTTCCATTTTTTTTTCTTCGAAATCCATTATTTATTTTGTAATCATAATCTGATCGTAATTTCTGTCATTTTTTGTTCAAGTTCTTTTAAATCTTCAGGTAGATCTACTTCAAAATGCATAATTTCTTTGGAAATAGGATGAACGAATTCCAAAAAATATGCATGTAAAGCCTGTCGAGAAAAATTGTTTATATATTGCGTTATTTCTTTTGGAAGTGCGTAGTTTTTCTTTTTGTACAATGTATCTCCTATGAGACTGTGCCCAAGATTAGACATATGTACTCTTATTTGATGGGTTCGTCCGGTATGTAGTTCGCATTCTATTTTTGCAGCAAAAGATGAGAATGTTTTTAATACTTTATAAATTGTAATGGCTCGTTTTCCTTTTTCATTTGATACTGCCATTTTCAATCTGTTATTTTGGTCTCTAGTAATATACGTTTCTATTTTCCCGCTTTTTATGCGCGGCACAGAATAGCAAAAGCATACATATTTTCTTTTTATTGAATGTGTTTGAAATTGTTCTGCTAATTTCGCATGTGCAATATCGTTTTTTGCAACGACCAAAACTCCGCTTGTGTCTTTATCTATGCGGTGAACAATGCCGGGGCGAGATTCGTCGCTTCCCGTAGATAAAAAATCGCAGTGATAAACCAATCCATTTACCAGTGTATGCGAAAAATTTCCTGCACCGGGATGAA
>CAJOEB010000131.1 GCA_905233775.1 uncultured Alphaproteobacteria bacterium
AATATTTAAAGAATAGAGTTCTTGCGAAAGTCGAAAATGGCATTTTTGCACCCCTGATTATCAGAATCTAAAAAAGCCCACAAATTACTTTTGCAAGAACTCTAACATTTGGATAAATATATTTAGTATTTAGATAAATACAGTAGATTTGATCCATTATAATTATTTTGTAATAAAAATTTTGCAATAAAAAAGTTCTTTCCCATTTTTATTATTCATTTGCTGATAGAAAATATTATTCATTTCTGACAGGAAACAGCCCGGGTTTTGGCGTAATAACCATATAATAGTCAAAACAAACACCATGTATATCGGAACGAACTTTTGAACCCGGTTCTATCAAAAATAACCCAAGTTTGCTCTTTATAGAATTATATGCCTTTTTATAGACACATCCTATAAGTAACCGTTCTTCACCATCTTTATGGCATATCAGATTTGGATATTTTTCTTCAACTTCGCTTGCCGTCATTGTGTATACAGAACCGAAGCTTTTATCCATTTTATCAGGAGATTTATCTCTGTTCCAATTATAGGTAGTGGACCAACAATACTGAAGTTGATAACTATTTTGATTTATCCTTTTCACCCAAAAATACTCTCCGGCTTGATATAAGCCAAGAGGCCACGGATTAAACATAGAATTTGTATGAAATAAATTAAGACTGCTTGCATATGTTATTCTTACTAAATCGCTCAAAGTTAATTGCTTATCCGTTTTTGCATTGTTAAGTTGTTGAATCATCGCAGCAGCAAAATACGCACCTGCCTTTACTTTGGATTTCAGCTCATAATAACGATAGTGATCACAAACAAATAAAAGAAGAACGATTAGAATTGGAATAGAAAAGGCGAACTCGATGAGGATACCACCGGAATGGAATGATGAATTGAAGTTATGTTTATGTAATGGATGTAATGGAGAAAATCGCGAAGAATACGTAAGTATTTTTCTTAGTATCTTTTTGAGTATTTTTCTCAGAAATGGAGATCGATTACCCCCCCCCGTAGTTGTTCTTAGAGAATGAATTTAGAAATATTTGCATAATAAATGTCCTTACTTATTACAATAACTAGGTTTTATCGAATAAAAGTTAACAAAATAATAAAATCATATAGTCAAGTTTGATCTTTTTTCAAATATTTAAAATATTTATTTATTGTGATTAATTAGGTTATATTATTGCGGTTACTTAATAGAAATCGTTATTTTTTATTGTAATAATCAAATAATAAAATCAAATGAAACACAAATTCAAAAATGAAGGAAAAGTATCATTCAAAGCTAATCGAAAAGTCTATAAGCAAAAAAAAGAGAACTGATCATTCATATTCATTTCTTTTAAGAAACGTTTTCTGTTAGATTTTCGATCTAAGAAAGAAATATTATCATATTTTTTACTGTTATTTACTAAAGTCTACTTATTTTATATAAATATAAGTAAGGATATTTAATATGTGCTTATCATTCAATCCATTCTCTAAGAACAACTACGGGGGGGGGTAATCGATCTCCATTTCTGAGAAAAATACTCAGAAAGGTACTAAGAAAAATACTTACGTGTTCTTCACAATTTTCTCCATTACATCCATTACATAAACATAACTTCAATTCATCATTCCATTCCGGTGGTATCCTCATCGAATTCGCTTTTTCTATTCCAATTATCTTATTGCTTTTACTATTTGTTAATGACCACTATCGTATATATGAGTTAAAATCCAAAATAAAAACTTCCGCTTACTTAGCTGCTAGTATGCTCCAGCAAATCAGTAATACCAGAAACAACAAACAACTTACAAAAAACGATATTGCTCAGATTACTTACGCAAGCTCTCTAACTCTTTTCCATACAAATTCTATGTTTAATCCATGGTCTCTTGGTATAATTCCTGTTATCGATTTTTATTATGTCAAAAGAATAAACAGTAATAGTTATCAAGTACAATTTTCTTATTTCAGTACCAACAATAAAAATAATCCTTCTGATGGGGGCTATTGGGGAATTAATTCATGGACTAAAAATGCATATGAAGTTTCGTCTTATCATCCTGATCTTATTTGTGAAAAAGATGGAGAAGAACGGTTATGTATAAGTTATTTTTATAGAAAATTAAATTTTGATAAAAAAAAGCTTGGACTTCTTTTTATAGAACCAAACGCCGATTACAACGGATCTATATTCATATATAAATTAGTTATCACACCAAAACCGGGAATATTTCCTATTAATAAATGATGTGCAAACTCTAATTATTTAAATCTAATTATTCAAAATAATGCTGAAGAACAAACATATCTCGCTACACAAACTACATTCAAAAAGCATTTTGCGATTGTCTGATATATACCACCATCTGTTTCACCACTTGCGTTTGGTATAGCATTCCATTCGACATTTCTTATATGTTTCTGCAATTTTAAGAAAGCAGCATGTTCAATTTGTCTAACGCGCTCAGCAGAAATATTCATTTCCTTACTTATTTCTCGTAAGCTTTTTGTCGGAGTACGCAGACGATAAGCAGATACTATTTCATACTCACGTCTGGATAATGTATTAAGAGCTTCATGTAAAATTTTCTTCCTATATTCATATTCCTGTCTCTGTAACATTTGTTCTTCCTGAGATTCCGACATATCTACGATAAAATCTTGAAAAGAACTTTTATTTTCCTCTCCCATAGGAGTATTTACCGAAAAATCTCTGTTTGAAAAACGATTTTCCGAAGTTATAACATCCTCTTCAGCTACTTTCATTTTTTCAGCAACAAGCTTTGCGTTATCCTCAGATACTTTATCGATACCAAGAGTCCTTTTCAGTTTATTAAGTCCGAAAAACAACTTCCTGTTATCCTTTGAACTGGCTAATTTCACGATAGACCATGAATTATATATGAAATCCTTAATTTTAGCTTTTATCCACCATATCGCATATGTAGAAAATCTATAACCGACATTCGGGTCAAAATGTTGCAACGCATGCATGATCCCTATATTGCCTTCTGCTATCAGATCCGCTTGCGACAATCCATATCCTGAGTAACCTCGCGCAATTTTTGTGACAAGTCTAAGATGACTTTTGATTAGCTTTTCCATAGCGCGTTTATCACCTTTTTCTTTCCATTTTGTTGCTAACTCATACTCTTCATCCTGACCTAAAATCGGGAATTTTTTAATCTCATCGATATAAAGTGAAAGCGCTTCTTC
>CAJOEB010000132.1 GCA_905233775.1 uncultured Alphaproteobacteria bacterium
TTTTGCTTTTTCTACTGCTTTACCTGTTAAATCTTTTCTGAGGTTATCAAGATTTAATATTTTGTATTTGCATTTGTATGAAACAATAATTCCTTCCGCAGACATTTTCATTATTTCATCTTTTAGTTTATCAATGCTTTCAAACTTTGATGTCTTTAAAAAGATAATATCTTCTGAAGAAAAGTATTTTTCTTGATTTGAAACGATAACGGTTTGTCCTGTTCTATCTTCTTTTTCTCCCATATTTTCTGTTTTTGCTGTAATTGAGATTATTTCGGATTGATCGATACCGCAAATACCCAAAAATTCGAGTACTTTTGCTTTATCTGCCATTCTTTTTTCGTATAATTTTGCAAAGTCCTCGTTTTTGTTTTTTATAACCAACTTAACTTCGACAATATCGAACTTCGACAATATCGGATTTTACGATTTTTTCAGCAACTCCGGAGGTAGAAATACTGTGAGAATATAGTCTGTCTCTTATTGCATCTCCGATATTCCAAAATCCATATAACAGAACGCCGGCAAACAAAAATCCAATCCCATAGCAGCAGTATTTATTATCCATTGTAAAATTCTCCGTAATCAAAAAAAATTCGAAAAAATATGTCTAATAGAAATATATTGTATGCAAAAAATATTAAGATTTAGTTAAAAAAGCCATTTTATAAATAATTTTATAAACAAAAATCACTATAAACAAATTAAACGAATTTTATATAAAATACTATATAGTTATCTTATTGAAAAATAATTGTTTTTAAAATAAATGCTTGCGGAATTTTGGATAATATCTCATTATAAAAATATAAAAAAGCATTAACAACAAACGGAGATAAAAAGTGATTAACTTGCTAAAGCATTTTAATAACAGACGAAGTATGTCTGAATCAATAGTTTTTTACCATTCTGCAAATGATCCAAGGTGGACACCATGCGAATATGAAGCAGTATCAGAGGAAGGCTTTCAAAAAAATGTTATTGCCTTTCGTTCGATCAATCTTATATCACGCGGAATAGCTTCTATACCAATGACGCTAGAAAATAAATCGGATACGCCGAAATTAAACGCTAACAAACCGGATATTTTATTGAATCGTCCTAATCAGCAGCAATCGCGCGGCGTATTCTTCGAACACCTGGTGAATTATCTGCTTATTTCCGGAAATGCTTTTATACATTGGAGTGAAAATGGGCAAATAATGTGTTTACGTAGCGATCGCGTGCAGATAGTCCCGAATGCATCAAAAACAGCTGTAGATTTTTACGTTTATAACGTGGATTCATGCCAATTCAGGATTGAAAAAGAGGATTTGTTACATCTGAAATTTTTTAATCCGCTTAATGATTGGTATGGTCTCAGTCCGCTGCAAGTCGCTTCTCGTGCAATTGATCAGCATAATGCGATGTCGAACCATAATTTGGCAATATTACAGAACGGCGGACGTCCATCCGGGTGTCTGATGATAAAAACGGGGGCGGAACATCTGACGGAAGAACAAAGAGAACAGCTACGGAGCGATGTACGTAGCGCATACTCAGGAACACTTAATGCGGGCAAGATCATGGTTTTGGAAGGCGATTTCGAATGGAAAGAAATGGGAATGTCGCCAAAAGATTTGGATTTTTCAGCAGGAAAAGACCTCACAACCAGAGAGATTGCGCAAGCGTTCGGTGTTCCTCCGGTTCTCGTTGGATTGCGAGGCGATTCTGGTTTCTCGAATTATCGTGAGGCTCGTATGCATTTATGGGAAGATACAATCTTACCGCTGGCAGAGCTTATTCGACTGGAGTTTAGCAATTGGATATCGAAAAAGTTAGGAGAAAATCTGGAGATAGTGTTTGACCTTGACAAAATACATGCTCTTACAGCGAGAAGAGACATACTCTGGCAGCGAATTTCAGCCGCAGATTTTCTTACGATAAACGAAAAGCGCGAATTGCTGGGATTTCCTCCGCTCAAAAACAAAAATGGATTAGTGAAGTAATAATTAGTGAAGTAATAAAAAAGCAAAGGAACAAAAAGGGAAAATAAGGAAAAGCGAGAAATACATACTTTGTAAAAGTCATTTTTGAATATTTTTTGGACATTTATAGACCCAGATATAACCGAATTTTTCAAAATGCTATCTTGCGACTTTTGCAAGAGCACTAATAAAGGAAAGACTAATAAAGAAAAGTAATAAGAGAAAAAGGAGAGAAATAGAGGAAAAATGAATATGAAATTTTTAACTTCCCATATTGAAGTAAAATCACTAAAAGAAAATGGTGAAATTTTAGGTTATGCAAGTGTATTTAATGTAACAGATGGATATAACGACGTAACCTTACGAGGAGCTTTTGCAAAAGCCGTAAATGATTTTAATAAAAGAATAACGCGTCCAAAATTGCTTTGGCAGCATGATGCGACTGTCCCTATCGGCGTTATAGAAGAAATGCACGAAGACGATCACGGATTGTTTATTAAATGCAAGCTATTACTTGAAATTTCAAAAGCAAAAGAAGTTTACGCACTGTTGAAAAACGGAGCAATCGATGGTTTCTCTATCGGATACAAAATAAATGACAGTTATTTTTGCAATGGATTGCGATATCTGACCGATATAAATCTTTTGGAAATTTCTGTTGTGACTTTTCCGGCATGCAAAGAGGCGATCGTTGAAGATGTAAAATCCGATGAACAAGAAAAAGCAGCAACAACTGCAACAGTATCCGCATCAACTTGCGTGGATCTCATCAAAACTATATCAAACACAATCAAAAAATTAACGAAAGGAAAAAAATAATGAACGAAATAAATAAAGAAATTCAATCTGCAATTTCAGAACTTAACGAAAATATAGACGCATTTGTAAAGAGCAATACTCAGGATATCAATCAAATGCAAATAAAAATGCTTGGAAGCGATAACTCAATGCTTCCGATGGCTAAGATTTCTAATGACAATAATAATTGTATGAATAACTATCGTTGTTCTGCTTTTTCAGATTATATACGAAGCGGAAATGATGCTTATATGAAGAAGTCACTAACTAACAGTACTGGTGAAGCCGGTGGGTATTTTCTTCCTGAACCGATTGTTCAGCATATAAATGATCGACTAAAGTTTCTGTCTCCTGTGCGTTCTATTGCCAGAGTTATGACTATCTCGACAAATTCGATTGATATGCTTATTGATTCAAAAAATCCAGATGCGGGATGGGCAGGTGAAGGAGAAGAAAGAGAAGAAACTGATTCTCCGGAAATCCAAAAAATCAAAATTCCTGTACATGAAATTTACGCAAAGCCAAAAGCAAATCAGCGTCTACTGGATGATACACAAATCAATGTCGAAGAATGGCTGGTAACAAAAATTGCGGAGAAAATTGCAGCTCTTGAAAATGCTGCTTTTATAAGCGGAAGCGGTACCGACAAACCTACGGGATTTTTGTCGTACGATACTGTAGCCGGTTCTGAAATGACTGCCGGAAAATTGGAACATTTTAAAACAGGTGTTGACGGAAAATTTGAGAGCGAT
>CAJOEB010000133.1 GCA_905233775.1 uncultured Alphaproteobacteria bacterium
CTCCAAATGAAGTATAGTGGAGAATTTTCTTACTATACTTCGCGCAGAGGATATACGGCGATTTTTGTTAAAATACGATTAAATTTTCCGCAACTTTCGATCGGGGTAGCGGGTTGTAGTTAAAACAGGAAGTGTATTTTTGTTGATATTTGAGATATTAATAGCTGTTTTTAACATTTTTTTAAGAATTTGTGTAGAAAAGATCTAAAGCTAAAAAAGTTAAAATGCTTAAATTACAGAAATTTCTAAAATCATAAGGAGTTCGAATCTCATCCATAAATTACAAATATTGCCAATATTTGAGGTTATTACTTAAGAACGTTAACTCGAAATTAACAATTATTTGGCATTATATAATAGGCGTATTAATTGGAATATGAAATGAAAATGAGGATCAAAAAATTACTTTATTCTTCACTTGCAACGCTTATAAGTATTGGCATTAATTTTAATACAGAGGCTCGAGTAACAAAAGAAGTTGCTGAAGCTGTTCTACCGTATCTTATGAGCGCAGCAGGCATACATGAAGATGCTCGTCCTAATCCTGATCCCACCCCTAATGTACCTTATTATAGTAAGGCTAAACGAGATGCAATAATTAGCATGATATATACTGATGAAGGTCAACAGCAGATGGTGGATTGGGCTAAAAAAGGGATTTTCCCTCTTGCTCTTTTAGATGTAAAATTTACTACAGATAACTTTTATTTAGATGGATGGTTAAGGATACCGCTAGAAAATACTATAGGGAAAGCTGGAATAATAACAAAAACAAACAAGATATTCGAGTCGCCTATTATTTTATTTGCTGCACAAGAAATAAGAAATGCTTATATCGGTGCATTATTTCCATGCGGACCAAAAACGTTTTCCTCTTTTGCTGCGCATCCATCAAGATTAGGATATCATGCTCTTGATAATGGTGGAGCAAATTTAGAAAACATTTGTTCTGCCTTTATTAACGTGGCGTTGCAAGTTCAAAACAACCAAGGAGTACAAGATATTATTGATCGATTAAGACAATATCGAAATATAGACAATCAACTTGCAAGTATCCTATTCGTTTTGGATATATGCGATACCGTAACCCAAATTAAAAATATACTTAACCTGACTCTTAACGCAGATGCGAATCGTGATGGAAATATAGATGCTATGATAGAAAACGCCATACTTGTTAATGAGTATAGTTATAGACCTGTTTCTGCGACTACTTTCCCAGGAACTAGGCAAGGTGACTGTGCAGAAACATTGTATCGACATTTAGTAAATATCGCTGTCCAAAATGATATTAACGCTCCCAAAAACTTCAACGTTGGGCATCTTCCAGCCTCACTTCTACAAGGATATTATAACGCCTTGTATGGTGTTAATGATGTTATTACGACTTCTAGAACACATGGAGAAGCGGGTAAAATGAGCTTGACAGATCATGTTGCTTGGAGAAATAGCTTCCGTTTAGTACCTGGAATTGGAAATATCACTAATACAAATATAGCAGATATCGCAAGAGTACTAAATGCATTACGTAATGCTCTGCAAGGAAATAGTAATTTAGGACAGCGAGTTCCTATTTCTGAACCACTCATTCATTTTTTGCCTCAAGTTGTAGTAAATCAAACTCCTGAGAGTACACAAATACAGCAAGCTCTTAATGAATTAGATGGAAGAAGCGATATTTCTCCAAACGAGTCAAGATTTTTAGTAGGAGTGAAAAATCAACCAGATCAACAAGATTTTCAGAATCTCAATCTGCCTCATTTGAATTGGATAACGGATTTAATAGAAATTGTTGATAGACTATGGAACCGCAGAATCTTCGTTGGTGCTAGCAATGTCCAAGCAGAAATTATAGGCATTCAATAGTAAAGTTTATACAAAAGTGATTTTATAAATCTTACACGATCCAAAAATATCGGCTCTCGATTTCTAAAATAAAATTGCTTTAAAAGATATTTACTCTCTTTTTGTTTCAATAGAGTAACATTAAACATTCCATAAAAATTTTAACAACTTCAGATTACAAAAAACTAATAAACTAAAGCAGATTATTTTTGTGAATACGATTCGAAATCGTCATCTTCTGGCGCAAAAGTGTTAAAATATCCGTCTTTGTACCAGGCCCAGTACACATCAACTTGTGTTCCTCCACCACTACTACGATGACTTGCAATAGTCGATAACATTCCTCCAAATTTGTTACGTTCTTCTTCACTATAGTCAGGAAAAACCGCTGTGAAAACCATATGTGCATAGTTCGCAAATTCGCTACTATTAGAAGGATTACAAATCAATGTAACCAATTGTTTCATTTTTTGCCTACTTTTGAGAACCTGAGGAATCAGAACATCAATTTCGGATTTTACGTCACCGGCTGGAACAAGATGTGACCATTTGCAAACCGCTTCTTTGATTCTGATTGGATGAGATGTTAATGTCCGTGAAGCACTCTCTAAATCCTCTGAATGTTCCATTCCATAACAATCTCCATTAAACAACGAAAGAGCCAAACAAGAACTAAATACGAACCGTTTCATCATCGTACACCTCCTAAGAGCAATAAGCCATCTAATTTATCATTATTATGATATCAAAAATCCTTCAAAAAGTCAAATATTCTAATGTAATTTACTCTATCAACCACTCTTCCTGCTTCTTCCAAAGCACAGGCACATTTCCGGCAATAATATCCTGAATCGAGAGACGTTTCAGCTGATATCCTTCCATAATCATGCGTTTGAGCTTTGGAGAAAGGTTGTTTAGCTGCAGAATACCGCTCAGATATCGAGGAGTGATGTTGTTGAGCTTGCAAAATTCTCGAAACGTAAGCTCAGGATTTTGTTTGAGGCGTTTGTCCATGCTGTGCGCTTTCGCAAGAAGTTTCGACAAAGGCGTTACAACATAATAATCTTTCGGATGCATGAAATATGTGTGACTTCCCGATTTTTTCTTGCAGATTTTGATCGAGATAATTACCTCTTGTTGCAACGATTTCACTTTTTACCTCATGCGAGCTCAATTAGCGGGCGATTTAAGCCATCGAGATTTAAATTCAACTTCAGACCACGGTTTTGTATCTGGACTGAATTTACAAGCAGTTTCACAATTTTTCGCTGCTCAGCTTGATACAAATACCCCCAAACATCATTGAGATTTTTCAGCGCAT
>CAJOEB010000134.1 GCA_905233775.1 uncultured Alphaproteobacteria bacterium
CTATGTATTTGTTTTAGAGTAATAAGCTTAGAGACAGGATTTAATCCGCCAAGATATTCCTTTGCTATATCAAGATTTGCACTGACATTCTCCAAGGAATCTCCAACATAATCCGAACAATTTAGAGATTCATACAATCCTGAACTTTTTCCGCCTTTTCGTCCGAAAAAACCGTGTGGCACCGAAATATTTTTAGAGCAAACCGCGATACAATCGATCTTGTTGCTACATTTACGACAATTGTTATTGTAATTATTATTGTTACTGCAACAACTACTATTGTTACTACTATCGCTGCAACTAATATTATTATTGCTCATTTCCCCCTCGACTATCTTCCGGAATCATGCCCAAAGCCATCATATATGTATCGAGCAAATAATCTTCAGTTTCGCGATCTTCTGCCTTCATTTTTCGTAGTTTTAGAACTTTTTTCATTACTTTCGTATCAAATCCATCTGATTTCGCTTGTCCAAAAACTTCGGAAATTTGCTCCTGTACTTCTGTTTTTTCTACTTCTAGATTTTCGATTTTCTCTATATACTGCTTTAGTTTGTTTGCGTCTGATGAATGCATAAAATTATCTCCATGATATACTAACGACTATATGGTATAAGGCTTATAATAAAAGGCTGGAAAAATCAACATTTATATTGAATATATTAAATTATTCAGTTGAAATTAGTTTTGTAAAAAAATTGAAAATTGGAAAAAAGAAATGAAACAAGGAACAATAAAATCACCAATAACATTAAGCGGAATAGGGGTGCACAGCGGGAAAATATGCAAAATCATTATAGAGCCAGCACCGCAAAATAGCGGAATTACGTATAAAAAAGCTCCATATGATGATGTATCTCTTTTTGTGTCTGCGGATTATAAAAATGTTTCCGATACAAGAATGTGTACAAGAATAAGCAATGACTATGGTACGACTATATCAGTAATCGAGCATCTTTCTGCTGCTTTCTACGCTATGGGAATTACAAATGCGATAGTAAAATTAGAAGAAGGAGATGAGATTCCATTTCTTGACGGTAGTTCTTTGCAATTCGCAAATGCAATAGCTGATGTTGGTATTGAAGAACAGGAAGCGGAGAAGAAACAAATTCGCATTATGAGGGAAATAAAAGTCGGAGATCCTAAACGTTGGGCATCTCTTGTTCCGTCAGAGCATTTTTCAATAAATATCGATTGCGATTATTCGGAAAAGGGATTAGACACAGAACCATTTGCATATGATCCTACAGTTGATGATTTTAAAAAACAAATCGCAGGAGCAAGAACATTTGGTTTCTATTCAGAAGTTGAATATTTACGGAAAAATAATCTTGCAATGGGAGCATCTTTAGATAATACAGTTGTTTTTGATGATAAAGGGCATTCGTTAAATCCTGAAGGATTAAGATATATGAATGAGCCTGTTCGTCATAAAGTTTTGGATATTATCGGAGATTTGTCGCTGTCTCAATATGAGATTATTGGAAGATATGATGCTTTCTGTCCGGGTCATAATTTAAACAATCTTTTACTGAGAGAACTGTTTAAAGATAACGCAAATTTTTTTCGTAAGTGATTTAATTTAATATGATATATATAATTTAATACTAATGTGTGATATTTGCAAGCATTGATTGATTTTTTATAAAAAAATATAAAAATATGGGTTGCATTGTGTTTATCATGTACCTATAATGAACACTGGATGATTTCTTTCATCTGGTGATGTGTGAAGTCGCGAGATTTTTCATATTGCCGCGGCGTTTGCTGACGTCGCACTCCATTTTGACATAACTATTACAACACATCGTCCTGTCGGTTCTTCCGGCAGGGCGTTGGTTTTTCTTTTATCCTTTTTTAACCAATTTTCGGTAAAACAATAAAACAATAATAATGGTAATAGAAAGAAGGAAAATTATTGATGAATAATAATAACATACAATTCAAACTATTCTCCAACAGCAGTAACAGCACCTACGGGGGGGGGTAATCGCCTCTCTTAGAAGGATATCTGCAAAGTTTTATCAATGCTTTGGCATACCTTTACAAAAAATTGTTAGTTTTTTCCGATTTTTTCGCGAATTTTCTTCCTATTCTCGTAATTATGGCGGTATTCTTATCGAATTCGCGTTCTCTATTCCGATTGTAATCTTGCTGATGCTTTTCGTAAATGATCATTATCGAGCATATGAACTCAAATACAAAGCACAAAGTTCAGCGTATATCGTTGCCAGCATAATTCAGCAGATTACGAACACCAGAGCAAATAAACAACTTACAGCAAATGATCTGAAACATATAGCCTACGCAAGTTGTCTCAATTTGTTTCATACGAATAGCATGTTTGAACCGTGGCCGCTTGGAATTTATTATTGTGTAGATTTTTATTGGGTAAAACGAATAAATAGCGATAAGTATCAATATCAGATGTGTTGGGTGCCGTTTATCACAAATTCGCCTCATTCTCCAAATGAACTATTAGGAGGAGTTAATGGTGTAACTACAACGAATAAAACAGAAGTAGCTTCGTTGCATCCTGACCTGATTTGCCATAATGATGGAGATGAGCGCCTCTTGATAAAGATTTTTTACAGAAAAATAAATTTTGATAAACGCAAATTGGGATTTTTTCTTTTGGATCCCACAACATATACAATATACGACCAAATAGTTCAGCCTACATTAGTTATTGCACCAAAACCCGGATTATTTCCAATATCGTAAATTAATTCGATTTTTGACTATATTGGAGAGGATAATTTCTGAGATTAATTAATAACAATTTGTAAATATTTTCATGAAGATGATTAAAACGCTATTCGGTTTTCTTCAAGTGTATATTGAATTTTCTACATGTAATATCTCTCATTTTCATTAATATAGTTTTTGCAACTCTCTCTCCTCCCAATTTTCAATTCCGTTAACGTGAACTCTGCTATTAGTAAAACATCCTCACTATATTTACAAAAACATCTTCACTACAAGTGACTCTATAATAGGGTTATTGTGAAAGTCGAAAATGGTATTTTTGAGAATCTGATTATCAGAGATAATAAATAGTATAAAATTACTTTCGCAAGAGATCTAATGCTTTTTGTAGCCTG
>CAJOEB010000135.1 GCA_905233775.1 uncultured Alphaproteobacteria bacterium
AAAACGTCCTACGATAAATCCATCGGCTTTGACATCAGAGAAGTCCACATCGCTGGCGTCCGGAGCAGTACCGTGATACCGTACCCTGTACCAGTTCTCGCCGCCGCTGCTTACAGGTGCTTTGTCAACAATAGACCAGTTCGCTAACTCATTGAATAAATTTATTGTGTTGAAAGTTATATATAGCAGAAATTAAATTCACTCTTAAACCAAATCTTTTATGTCTATTCCGGTATCGGCCGGATAATATACGAAATCTCTTGATATATCTGTTTACATGTTCTATTGCTATTCGACACCTCGATATTTCTATATTATATTTTTTCTCACATATACTCAGCTTATGCTTTGGGCTCGCTTTTATCGGGTGATGACTATTCCGATGAAGTTTACAAATCCCCTGATATCCCCTGTCGGCTATTATACTTACCTGATCAAGGCAGTGAACTTTACTTTTTCGATAAATTTTAAAATCATGCTCTCTTCCGCGTCCTATCGCTGTGCATACAATATCTAAACTGTCCGCATCTATCACTAACTGCGCTTTTAATGTGTGTCTCTTTTTTTTACAGAATAATAGTCTTTCTGTTTCTTCTTCGGCCGTTCAATTTCGCACTCCGTTACATCTACTATTACCGTGTTAATTTTTCCAGCTTCCATAAGTTTCCTTTTTGACGGCAGGGCAAATTCTTTACTTTTTACAAGTGTATCTTCAACCCATTTAATACTTTCACACACCGTGCTTTTGGAAACACTGTAATCAAAAGCTATATGCGCCATTGTCCTATACTCTCTGTAGTACTGCAGCATAATGACTAATTTATCTGTAATAGATAGACTTCTAAGAGGTCTTCCGCCTCTTTGATGCCGGCATCTGTACTCCTCATTAAGAACTTTCAGCATCATGTCAAAAACAGACTTAGTGACCCCCAAAAATTTCTGATAATCATTATCATTTAATTTTGCTAATTTTTCTCGTGTTTTCATTTTTTAATTATAACTTTTTATCTCAAAATCTTCAAGGTTAGCGAACTGGTCCATTCTTGAAGCGCTTCCATTAGAGAATGATATCTGCCGGCACGATCGAAACACATGGCGAGAAAATCCAGAGCAGCGGACAGAGGAAGATTGGCTTGAATATTTACGCTCCCTCTTGAATGGCAGCGAAGAAAACTACTTTTCTTTATTCTTCGGGACTACTATCGACTGTGTGTTAGAAGATGAGGTCTCAGGGAAAGTTCTGAATGGCCGAATAGAGGTTACAGAGTACATAAAGGAACTTGTTAAGCTGAACAGCAATCGCTCTGCCGAGATTATCATGCAAATGGCTGGACGGATGTCTGTACATGCTGGGGGACGAAGGTACATGATCGAGACTACGAAAGAAGGGTTGATAAGTACAATTCGTATATCTATGGCATAGTATACGCTTCGTAATCCCCAAAACTGTGGCAGTAAAGATAAAGTAATGCTTGTTATCGAGCTTAATAAAAATTGCTTTGACGACACCCCCTAATTTATAAGGCTGGTGTCGTCGTTGTCATTATTAAATTAATTAAAATTCTATATAAAACATAGTTGCTCATTGTATTAAAACGTATGTTAATGTTAATATTGAGCTAATCATGAATTTGTACAATGCCTTTAAAGCTTACGAATGCCCCCTTTGATCTGTATATTTTGTCCGATGGATTTTCAGAATTACAAAAACTGACTTTAGCAATAAAACCTCTATGCTTTAATACTTCTGACGGCCACTTTTCAAATGAAAATGAAAAAGAATCTATTTCACCAGTATCTGGATATGTAGCATAAATAACTTTTATCCAACATTTATCACCGTGATTATCTTCAAACCATATTTGAGGATCTATACCAAGGACATCACAGAATGAGAGCAGTTTACATTTTTTCCCTTTGATATAATCTGAAACAATCTGTATGGCCCAATTATTCAATTCCCATTTTGAAACCTCGATAAGTTTGTCAGAACTCTGTTGAATTGGATTTACAAATTTTCCAGTAATGACATTAAAAAGATTCCACGTGTCTGGATATAATGGCGATCCTGTTTTCGAAGAAATTGGGAATATACATGGTATTAAATTATTATTCTGGCACTCACGTATTAAATTATTAATTTTTTTGTCTTGTTTCAAGACTCTATGTTCATCATTAGTTCTTTTCACTATGACGGAAAATATTTGATTGCGGTACGCAAAAGTAATATCATCAAAAGCCGGGTATGACAGCTTGCTTTTTATCCATCTGAAATCTTCATGTTTATCGCATAACCCTTCGAACTCAGAGAATTTATGTTCAAGATGCATTCCAGCTTTTGCGCGATCTTGTAAATACTGTTTATTCGGGACTGGTCTGTCCAGAAGTAATGGATTATATAAAATATTCTGTATATTCTGGACATTATCTTGTGTTTGCGGTTCTTTTTTTTCAGATAATGACAGTATAAGACCGTCTGGTGCGGTAGTTGAATTTTCATTAGCGTATGTCTCTAATTCTCTTTGTATTCCATTAATTTTAAATGATAATTGGTATTTATCGAGAATACAGCCAAATTCATTTATGATAGCTCCCAACCGTTTATAATTAACAACTTCCCCATCAGCAGTCCTTAAATGATTCAAATAGTTATAGCTGTCTTGTATAGTAACAGCCATAATAGGATTTAATTTTGTTATTCCAAAATTATTCGAAACTTTTGAAGTAATTTTTTGAAGGAATGTAAATCGCTCCGGGTGATTATCTTTCTCCCATTTTAGAAGTTTCGCCGCATGTTCCGGCGAATTAATTTCCCAAATCCCTTTACGAATTGTTTCGGTTTCTTCGTCAAAAAACTCTACGCAGACGGAATGGAAAACGCAAAAAGCATACATAACTTTTTCTTCTTGGCTGAGTTTTCCCTGAGTTGACTCCATTATCTCGAACATTGAATAAGCAAGGCGAATTTTGTCATCATTCGAAGCTGCGATAGCAATCTTAGGATATTCTCCTGAGAGTAATCCTGCCAAGAAAGAATAAGACTTGTTTAATTCTCTCACAGTCAATTTATAATGCATCAGT
>CAJOEB010000136.1:0-5208 GCA_905233775.1 uncultured Alphaproteobacteria bacterium
ATGATAAAACGGTTCAATTAATTTATTCATGTAAATTAATTCGTATATAGTTCGCATATTTTTTTGCTATCTGAAATTTAGCTGGTATACTTAGCGATTGGCTACTATTTATGTAGATATTTTATTTAGATATTAGGTTAGCATTAGAGTAGCTATTATTAAGATGTGGAGTTAATAATTAGTGGCAGAATGGAGTTTTGTAGCTGAGAACTCAGTTGTTAACAGATATATAAGATCCATATATGCTGTTGCAGCAAAAACAAATATTGAAAGGGAAGTTGATCATCAGCTTTCTCTCGTCAAAGAATGCATTGTGAGAATCAGCAATTACAAGAAATTATTAAAAAGAGCATCATTTCTGCCAGAACAAGGAGAAGCTCTTGTTGACTTTCTTAAGACAAACTTGGAGTTATTAACGGAAGTCAGCAATTTTCTTGATCTTTTACTGAAAAATAACCGTATAAATATTATTGTTGATATATGCGAGGCATATTCAGCGTATTTAGACAAATTAGATGGAAAAAAGTTGATTTATCTTACTATTGCAAAAGAACCGACACAGACACAAATGAATAAATTAATGGAGGATCTGAAATCAGTATTTGGACAGAAAATAGAGTGTGTTACAAAAGTTGATCCTTCATTGAGAGACGGTTTTAAGCTTCAGCATCAGTCTAAAGTCTTAGATTATTCGCTAAAATCCAGGTTAAAGCGCCTGCGTAATGCCATTAGGAGAGAAAGCTATGAAAATTAATGCTTCAGAAATAAAATCCGTACTTATGGAGCGTATAGAAAAGTTCGATTCAGGACCTGAGTTTCTTGAAATCGGAAAAGTCTTATCAGTTGGCGATGGCGTAGCGCGCGTATATGGTTTGGACAATGTATCTATGGGTGAAAAAGTCGTATTTTCCTCTGGTATTGAGGGAATGGCAATGAACCTTGATGAAGATACCGTTGACATTGTGTTATTTGGTGAAGACAGAAGCGTTTTTGAAGGCATGGAAGTTCGCAGAACAAATAAAATCGTCGATGTTCCTGTTGGAAAAGCGCTTTTGGGGCGTGTTGTTGATGCGTTGGGAAATCCCATTGATGGAAATGGTGCTATTAGAACAACTGAACGGCGTGTAGCTGATATAAAAGCTCCGGGAATTATCGAGCGTCAATCTGTTCATGAGGCAATGCAGACAGGATTGAAGGCAATAGACTCTTTGGTACCTATCGGACGCGGACAACGTGAACTGATCATCGGGGACAGGCAGACTGGAAAAACAGCAATAGCGATTGATACTATTATTAATCAGAAGCATGCTTTCGAAAATAATATAGAAAAAGACAAGCTTTACTGCATTTATGTTGTTATAGGTCAGAAAAGATTTTCTGTAGCACAGATTGTTAAGACGCTTACAGAAGCCGGTGCAATGGAATACACAACCGTTGTCGCTGCAACTGCATCTGAGGCGGCAACAATGCAATATCTCGCGCCATATACCGGTTGTGCGATGGGCGAGTATTTCAGAGATAACGGAATGCATGCTCTGATCGTTTACGACGATTTATCAAAACACGCTGTCGCGTATCGTCAGATGTCACTTTTGTTACATCGTCCACCTGGGCGAGAGGCATACCCTGGTGACGTATTCTATCTGCACTCCAGATTGTTGGAGCGTGCTGCGAAGTTGAGTGATGATAAAGGTGGCGGATCGTTAACCGCGTTACCTGTTATTGAAACGCAAGCAGGCGATCTGTCGGCATATATTCCTACAAACGTCATTTCAATTACTGACGGGCAGATATTTCTCGAAAGCGATCTCTTTTATAAAGGCATACGTCCGGCTATCAACGTTGGTCAATCGGTTAGCCGAGTCGGATCCTCTGCGCAAACGAAATGCATGAAGCAGGTTGCGGGTCATATTAAGCTGGATTTAGCGCAATATCGTGAAATGGCAAGTTTTGCGCAGTTTGCGTCGGATTTGGACTCATCCAGTAAGAAGCTTATATCGCGTGGAGAACGTTTGACAGAGTTATTAAAGCAACCGCAATATGCTCCTATGACAGTTGAAGATCAAGTCATAAGCATTTTTATAGGAGTGCATGGTTTCTTAGATACTTTGCCTTTGCATGAAGTCGGACATTTTGAAACATACGTATTGAAGCGAATAAAAAGATTACTTTCAGAGATAAGAGATAAAAAACAGCTTTCAGATGATATGATTTCATCTTTGAAGGATATTATCTCGAAATATCTGAGCGATTTTCAAAGAGATAATGAACAGACTAAAGCAAAGTAAAAGTAATAAGTAAAAGAGTAGTGAATAGAAGAAGCAGAAAAGTAAATAAGATAGATAAAGGTAGATAGGAGTTTTCGATGGCGAGCCTAAAAGAGCTACGCAATAAAATCGGAGTAATAGAATCTACGCGTAAAGTTACTGACGCGATGAAACTTGTTGCCGGCGTAAAACTACGTAAGTCGGAGCAAAAGGCAGAGGCGTCTCGTGAATATGCATCTACACTTCATAGCATACTTGCGAAAATACGACGTGAATTTATCGACGTTGAATCGGAGCTTTTTTTTGGCAGGAAGCGCGAAAAAACCGTACTTTTGGTTGTTCTTGCATCAGATCGCGGACTTTGCGGCAATTTCAACTATCTGGTCGGAAAAGAAACGATGAATATCGTACAAAATCTTCAAACGGAAGGGAAAAACGTACGAATAATATGCATAGGAAATAAAATACGAGATATTTTGAAAAAATTTTCGGATAGTTTCGAGAAAATGGAATTGCTGGAAGGCTTTTACCGTTCTAATGATATATACGAAAATTCAAAGAAACTGGCTGAAAAAATAGTTTCAGAGTTTATGAGTGGCAAAGTTGATAAAGTCGGCATTATATACACACGTTATTATTCAGCAATGAACCACAGTGTTGAACTGAAGAATATTATTCCACTATCATGTGAACCAAACAACGATAAAACCGATACAGTATTCGAACCTAATGCTGAAAAAGTTTTGAATGATTTATTGCCGTTCAATATTACTATTCAAATTTATCAAGCAGTTCTTGAAAGTATCGCAAGTGAGCAAAGCTCACGAATGACATCTATGGATAACGCGACACGAAACGCAGATAATCTGCTGTCGGAGTTTAAAATGCAATATAATCGTACAAGACAAGCGAAAATAACCCTTGAACTTGTAGAAGTTATTTCAGGAGCGAAAGCAATAGCAAAGGAATAAAAGGAATAAAAAAACAATGAAAAAGCAAAAAGGAATAAACAAAGGATATATTTCTCAGGTGTTAGGCGTTGTTGTTGATGTCACATTTGAAGAGCGAATTCCATCGATTTTAAATGCTCTTGAGGTCAACAACAAAGGTCATAAGCTTGTACTTGAAGTTGCACAGCAGCTTGGAGAGCATTCTGTCCGCACAATCGCTATGGATGTTACAGATGGTCTCGAGCGTGGTCAGGAAGTGATTGATACAGGCAAGATGATTGAGGTTCCGGTTGGACGTGAACTGCTGGGACGTATTGTAAATGTTATCGGAGAGCCCGTAGATGAACGTGGTCCAATAAAAGCAGAAGCATATATGCCAATTCATCGTGAAGCACCTCCTTTTGTTGAACAAGCGACCGAAACAGAGATTTTAACAACAGGAATTAAGGTTGTTGATCTGCTTGCTCCATACGCAAAAGGCGGAAAAGTCGGACTTTTCGGTGGTGCTGGTGTTGGTAAAACCGTTTTAATTGAGGAACTGATTAATAACGTTGCAAAAGCGCACGGAGGTTTCTCGGTTTTTGCGGGCGTCGGAGAAAGAACTCGTGAAGGAAACGATCTTTATCATGAAATGATCGAATCGGGAGTTATAGATCTTGAGGGCAACGGTTCAAAAGCGGCTCTTGTATACGGTCAGATGAATGAACCGCCTGGGGCGCGCGCACGTGTCGCTCTTACAGGACTGACAGTTGCCGAATATTTCAGAGACAAGGAACATCAAGACGTTCTTTTGTTCATTGACAATATATTCAGATTTACACAAGCAGGTTCTGAGGTATCGGCCTTGCTCGGACGAACTCCATCAGCTGTCGGATACCAACCAACTCTTGCAACAGATATCGGAGAGCTGCAAGAACGTATTACAAGCACCGTAAATGGTTCGATTACCAGCGTTCAGGCAATATATGTTCCGGCAGATGACTTAACCGACCCTGCACCGGCGACATCGTTCTCGCATTTGGACGCAACTACAGTCTTAAGCCGAAAAATCTCTGAGCTCGGTATATATCCGGCAGTTGACCCGCTGGATTCCACATCTCGTATGCTTACACCGCAAATTGTTGGTGAGGAACATTACCGTGTTGCGCGCGAAGTTCAAAGGATTTTGCAAAGCTATAAGTCTCTGCAGGATATTATCGCAATTCTTGGTATGGATGAATTATCAGAGGAAGACAAATTGACAGTCGCAAGGGCGCGTAAAATCCAGCGTTTCTTGTCACAGCCGTTTCATGTTGCCTCTGTATTTACGGGATTGCCTGGCAAATTCGTTCCTGTTGCCGATACAATCAAGGGATTTAACGCAATTATTTCGGGCGAATGTGATCATCTGCCTGAAATGGCGTTTTTCATGGTCGGAACAATCGAAGAAGCATACGAAAAAGCCACAAATATGGGTGTAGCGGTATAACTCTGTAGCTGTTGATGGTAGTATTGTTATTATTCTGATTCATACAATAATAATACGTTATCATTTTCTTAATTACTTTTCGATAAAATATACCTATCGAAATAAGGGACATTATTAATGAATTACATACCATCAAAACCATTCTCTAATAACAGCAGTAACAGCACCCACGGGGGGGGGTAATCGCTTCTCTTAGAAGGATATCTACAAAGCTTTATCAATGCTTTGGCATACCTTTACAAAAAATCGTTAGTTTTTTCCGATCTTTTTACGAATTTTCTTCCTATTCTCGTAATTATGGCGGCATCCTTATTGAATTCGCGTTTTCTATCCCGATTTTGATCACTCTTCTATTTTTTGCTTGCGATCACTACAGAATTTTCGAACTGAAAAATAAACTAAAAGCGTCTGCTTATCTTGCCGCAAGTATGGTTCAACAGATTAAAAATACAAAATCAGAAAAACAGCTAACAAAATATGATTGTGCTTATATAGCTTATGCTAGTAGTTTAAATTTGTTTCA
>CAJOEB010000136.1:5232-5661 GCA_905233775.1 uncultured Alphaproteobacteria bacterium
TATGTAAAACGCATTAATGAAAATAGTTATCAATTTCAAAGATCATGGGGCAGTATTTCTAGTAATTCACCGTCTTCTATGAATTGTTCATGTGCATCTATATCAACAAAAACTCGGAATGAAATAGAAACAATACATAAAGATTTGATCTGTAATAAAGATGGTGACGAGCGTATTCTCATAGAATGTTATTATAGGAAAACAGAAGCATTTAATAAAAACAAACTGGGATTTTTCTTGATAGAACCAAAAACAAAAAGATGTTGGGATAGTACAAAGAATAATTTGTTTATTTATTCATTAGTTGTTACTCCAAAACCCGGACTTTTCCCCGGTAAAAATGAATAAGAAGACTATATATGATAAAATATTATCACTTTCTTAAATAATCTTCGATAAAACAATATCTATTGCAATAAGGAATTTTTT
>CAJOEB010000137.1 GCA_905233775.1 uncultured Alphaproteobacteria bacterium
ACTACCCCCCCCCGTGGGTGTTGTTACTGCTGTTGGAGAATGGTTTGAATGGTATGTAATTCATCAGAAATATCCTTATATAAAAAAACATATAATAATTTGATTATACTGAGAAAAGCTTAAAAAACAGCTAATAATATCTAATGAATATCCGAAACATAATAGAATATAAAATCTCTTATAAAAATCACTGGAGTTCTCATGAAAGTCATTTTTTGCTCTTTTTGACTTCTGAAAATCACAAGTTTCGAAATGCAGCTTTCGACTTTCGCAAAGATTTTATTTTAGTGGTATTTTTTGATCCTGAAAATTAGATACTGTAATACTATTTTAAAATATTATTTTTGACTTTCGCATGAAATCTAATTAATGAAATCTAATTAAATGAGTATCAAAAAAAACTTTTCTATTTTTATTTATTATATCTTTCCAATATTATATTTCTCTAAAGTATCTAAGCATCGAATACATAAGAATAATATTCTCCAGAAAAATGTGATCTTAAATAAAGATAATAATTACACATAATAACTGCAAACATTATTCATATATTATCTATATATTATTATCTATATATTTTATGTTATCTCTTTATCTTTTCTGCCTTTTCTCGCCGCTTCTTATCCAGCCATTCCATACGTTTTTTTAATTCGCGTTCAAACCCTCGTTCAACAGGTCGATAAAATTGCTTCCTTGATAACTCATCCGGAAAAAAGCTATCTCCCGAAACACCATCTTTTGTGTCATGGTCGTATACATATCCTTCTGAATAGTTTAATTCTTTCATCAACTTTGTCGGAGCATTCCTAATTTTCTTTGGAACCGGAAGAGAACCGTAAAACGTTGCACACTTCTTCGATTCGTTGTACGCGACATATCCTGCATTTGATTTTGGTGCTGCCGCAAGATAAATAACCGCATTCGTTATCGCTAATTCTCCTTCAGGCGAACCAAGCATGGTATAAGTCTGATGCGCGGCAATTGCCTGTACAATAGCATTCGGATCGGCAAGTCCGACATCTTCTGCGGCAAACCTGATCAATCTTCGAGCAATAATCAGCGGATTTTCTCCTCCAACGAGCATTCGGTTCGTCCAATATAAAGCTGCATCAACATCTGATCCGCGCAAAGATTTATGAAATGCACTAAGTAAATTATAGTGTTCCTCTTTTGTAGAATCGTAAACCATAGCCCGCTTCGGCGCCATTTTTTCTAATTCTTCTATGGATATTTTCTTGTTTGTATTTAACTCAAGCAGTTCTTCGGCTCGATTAAGCAAATAGCGACCATCCCCATCCGACATAAGGCATAAATGTTGTCTCGCTTCCGGAGTCAAAGGCAGTTCCTTATTCATATACTTTTCGGCGCGTTGCAAGATTTTATCTAAATCGTCCAGTTGCAGCCGTTCAAACGTAATTACTTTACAACGAGAAAGAAGAGCCGGTCGCAATTCAAATGACGGATTTTCCGTTGTAGTTCCGATCAATATCAGCGAACCGTTTTCGAGATGCGGCAGAAAAATATCTTGCTGGCTTTTGTTGAGGTGATGAATTTCATCCATCAATACCAAAATTTTTTGAGATGGATCATTTGCGGCCATCTCAAATATTGATCTGAATTTTGCTGTTGCATGCATAACGGCAGATGTTTCTTCAAAATGCAATCCGCTTTTCTGCGCCAATATCTTTGCCAAGGATGTTTTTCCCGATCCAGGAGGTCCCCAAAAAATCATGGACTGCAGATTTTCTATTGATGGAATTTGCTCACAAACAGATTGTCCGATGAGTTCGCTTATCTCTGTCGGTCGTATTCTGTCTGCCAGTGGATGAATTTGCTCAAATAACTGCAAATAACAGTCCTCCGAAGTTCACGCATAAGAATATATTCTTGCTTTTTTCTTTGAGTTAATCAAGATTAAGTTTTAAAATGTGATGTATGATGTTTGTTTACGAAAACCAAAGGATTTTGTGACATGAGATATACCAATGCAAAAGAGTATAATGTAGCAATCGTCGGAGCAACAGGCAGTACCGGCAGTAAAACAATGGAGATATTAGCTGAAAGAAAATTTCCGGTAGCAAATATTATACCAATTGCATCAAATAGGTTTTCGGGACGTGAGGTATCGTTCAAAAATAGCTCGATTAAAGTGCGAACATTTGAAAATGCTGATTTTTCTGATGTAGATCTGACTTTTTTTTGTGCGGGAAATGCTGTTTCTCGTAAATACGCAGGACAAGTTGCCGATAGTGGTAGCGTCATAATAGACAAAAGTTCGTATTTTCGATTAGATTCGAAAGTTCCGTTAATTGTTCCGGAAGTGAACGCAAAAGCACTGAAAAAAGGAGCTCCGTTGGGTATAATTTCCACACCAAATTGCGTTGCTGTGCCACTCACGATAGTACTTAAGGCATTATCGGAAGTATCTGCGATAAAAAGAGTCGTCGTATCAACGTATCAGTCTGTTTCCGGAGCAGGAAGGCGAGGAATTGATGAATTATATAACCAATCAAAAACGATTATGTCAGCAGGAACACCGACTCCGGAAGTCTTTCCGAAACAAATAGCATATAACGTAATTCCATCGATAGGAGATATAACAGCGCTCGGAACATGCGATGAAGAAGAAAAAGTCGCTTCGGAAATACGCAAGATACTGAGATCTGACGTAAAAATTGCTGTAACATGTGTACGAGTACCGACATTTATCGGACATTGTATGTCTTTGGCGTGTGAATTTGCGAAACCGGTATCTGAACACGATGCTTTTGATGCTTTCGATAATTTTGAGGGCATTGTTACACTTGATCGCAGAGAAGGCAATGGTGTTTTTGCAACTCCAATTGATGTACAAGGAGAAGATGGTGTTTTTGTAAGTCGTGTGAGAAAAGATTATTCGACAAAGAACGGACTTATGTTGTGGATAGCATGCGATAATTTGCGAAAAGGTGCGGCCTTAAACAGTGTTCAGATAGCGGAAGAACTCATCGCAGAAGATCCGCAATTGAAGATGTTTAGAAAAAAGTGATTGAGCTAACTGGATATTT
>CAJOEB010000138.1 GCA_905233775.1 uncultured Alphaproteobacteria bacterium
GATGTTGATGGTGCTGAAAATGTCTCTGTATCTGTATCCGGAATATATGAACTTACCGCATTCCCATAAATTGCCCCATTACCACCCTGTCTTCCAAAAGATGTTGAAAATCCACCGGAATTTGTTTGAAATAATTCCTGCTGAGAAGAAACAGAATTCTCAGATACAGTAGGAGAAGCTTGTATTTGTGCAACGGAAGTCGAAAATTGTCCGCCATAATCTCTATAATTCACAGGGTCTTCTCCAGATCGGGAAACAATATCAGATGGTGCCACCTCTCTTTGAATGCCATCAATTGAGCTTTGTTCTTCTGAAAACGTTGTAGAACTTGGCTGTGTATTATCAGAATATTGCGAACGTTGCATAACTTTTGTATCTCTTTTTGTATCATCAATTCCAGTTATCACAGAATTTTCAGACTCTCTTCCTGAAAGCTCTCGCATTTCATCCGTATTCATTGTTTCTTGTTCCATCGGATAACTTTGAGCACGTACAGCACGATCTGATGATATATTGGTTTCCCCCGTCGAATATCGCTGAGAGAGTTCATCTTCCGAAGAAAATTGTGTGGAAGCATCTTGTGAAATATCTTGCACAGTACTGTTATCTGTATACATATTACTTTGCGTTTGCATATTCTGCATACCATCCATACCCTGTAAATCTCGAGGATATTGCTGCATTTGCATCATATTACCATCGGCTCCCATACTACTACCCATACCTCCATAATTTGGATTTATCATAGTCTGATCACTCATTCCGCTATTATATTCAGCACCCGGTTGAAAGTTTTGATACATTGAACCTTGTTGTTGATACATACCAGGATTTTGACCAGGATTTTGAAAATCAGACATTGTGTTATATTCATTCATCCCATTAATCATACTGTTGTCACTCATACCCAATCCATTTGTACCATTGAACCCTTGATAATAAGATGTATTCATTCCCATATTTTGCGAATAATCTGACATACCATTATTTCCGCCATTGTTATATGCGTTACCACCGTTATAAACTCCATTATACATTCCGTTTCCGTACATCATCGTTCCACTGTTAACATAACTACTGCCACCATAATTTTGAGGCATGGTTTGAGACATGGCATTATAGTCTGACATCCCTGTCGTATCATACAAACCCGTTTGCATCATAGTCGGATCAGAGTATGGCAGTGTATTTTGCGCCACAGCCGGAAATTGATTCGGGTCGATTAAAATCCCGCCTTGCGTAAGAGCATCTATTCCTGTAACAGTACCTGTGCCATCCGGATTTATATTGACAGCTTGCAGTACACCATCGGGAGACAGTATTCCATCAGAAGAAGGATTTTGTTCTTCATCTCCAACACCTTCCTCGGTTGTCTCTCCACTCGTTTCATCTTCACCTTCTTCTTCATTCTCTCCTTTCTCACCGTCATCATCATCTTCTTCATCTTCCTCTAATTCTTCATCCCCGCTGTTATAAATCGTACAACCGCTAAGATCTAAAGAAAACCCGCCAAAATTATTCTTTCTTCTTCGATATTTTTTTGTACCAGCTGTTGTTTCTTCCTCATCCTCTTCTATATCAACATAATAATCATCCTCATTATCATAATTATCATAATTACCAACATAAATATAATTAAAATGGCAACCACTTAAATCCAAAAAAAAGGATCCAGAAATGTAAGATCCACTTTTACTTTTTCTCGATTTTCTATTTTTCTTGTTTCTTTCCTCCTCATCATCAGCATCAAAATCTTCATCAAAATTCGAAAAACAAATAACCTTTATGCTATTACCAAAAATTCTATCAATTTTCTTTTTTGAAGTATTCGAGTAACTGTTATTGTTATGTAACAATTTATAAAGATTATATCCGATATAATCTAAATGATTTCTCAAAGAAAAATTTACCGAAAATTTTTGAGAGAATTCCTGAAAACTCAATTCTTTGCGTAATGATCCATAACGATTCCCTGCTGCAATTTCTTCAAAAAAAAGCAGTAAAAGAATGAGCAGATAACAAATTATAACGCGCGCAATTCTCATTCAAAAAACTCTACGTGTCGACAATTTTTATTATAATAACCATGTGTTAATAAAAGATAAATTTTGATATTTTATATATTGTCATCTAGATATTTTTTTCTTCGTAAATAAATTGAGATGTAATTTACAAAAACAAAGATATCATCATTTTTATGTACTTTTTCAACAAAAAATGTTATTAATTGTCGCGCAAGAGATATATGATAGTTATCATAATTGTTTTATTGATCGTTGTATTTGTTATTGGAGAGTGTTTTAGCATGATTGGTGGATATATAGCGGCTGTTGTAACTCCGTTTAATGATGGAAAAATTGATATTGAGGCTTTTGAAAGGTACATTTCCTTTCTATCGAACTCCAAAATATCCGGAATTGTCGTCTGCGGATCTACCGGAGAAGCTCTTTCATTGAGTTTGGAAGAAAAAATACAGCTTATATCTACTGCGCAAAAAATTACCAGCGGAAAAATTAACCTGTTTGCCGGAGTAATAGATACAGCAACACATACTTGTATCGATTTTATAAAGAAAACGGAAGAACTAGTGGATGGTTTTCTGTGTATATGCCCGTTTTATATTAAGCCATCACAAAACCAAATATATGATCACTTTAAAGCTCTCAGTGAAGCAACAGGTAAAAATATTATTTTGTACAATAATCCGGGAAGAGTCGGTACAAGTATAGATTTTTCGACGCTGAAAAAGCTTTCTTCTCAAAAAAATATTGTTGCAGTAAAAGAATGTACCTCTGATTTATCCGTATTTACCACCTGGAGAACCGCAGTTAAGGAAGACTTTGCATTTTTATCAGGGAATGATGATACAGCTTGTGCTGCGCTGGCAATGGGAGCCAACGGAGTAATCTCCGTAACAGCCAATATTGCTCCTGAACTTTGTGCTACATTGTACTCGGCAATTAAACAAAGTAATTTCGAAAGATTTTGTGTTATCAGAGATGCGCTTGAACCGTTGCACAAATTAATGTTTACCGAACCAAGTCCTGCACCGGTTAAATATGCATTAAGTAAATTAGGATTAATAAAGGAAGAGTTGCGTATGCCTCTTTCTCCGATAAGTAATGGTCTCAAGACAAAAATTGATAAGGCCATGAGAGATTTGAATTTAGAAACAGTTTAATGGCAGATTACAGGGAAATAGGTTATAACCGAAAAGCTAATTTTGATTACGAAATTCTCGAAAAATTTGAAGCGGGAATTGTTTTGCGTGGTAGCGAAGTAAAGTCTTTACGCAATCATAAGGTAAATATGACGGATGCGTATGCGGGATTATCACGAAGTAACGAAGTTTTTATTTATCAAATGCACATTCCCGAGTATTCACTGGCAAACAGAATGAACCATGATCCGAAAAGATCAAGAAAGTTATTATTACATAAGAAGCAAATACAAAAATTAATCGGACAATTAAAAAAAGGCGGATATACACTTGTTCCGATAAGCATATATTTTAACGAAAAAGGTTTTGTTAAGCTATCTATTGGTTTAGGAAAAGGAAAAAAGAACGTAGATAAGCGAGAAACCATAAAGAAAAGAGAATGGGACAGAGAAAAATCCAGAATATTAAAAGAAAGAGGAAGATAAAAGGGAGATAAAATGCTTAATAATATGCAAAACACGAGACATTCAGAACTTGATTATGCAAAACATGTTTTAGAACAAGAAATTTCAGGATTAAAAATCTTGATAGATTCTCTTGGAGAAAGTTTTATAGACGCCATTAATCTGTTAGATAAAAAAGAAGGTCACGTTATTCTTTCAGGCATGGGAAAACCGGGGCATATCTGCGCGAAAATTGCAGCAACTCTTGCGTCTACCGGAACACCGGCGTTTTTTTTGCATCCCGGTGAAGCAAGTCACGGCGATCTTGGTATGATTTCAGATGAAGATACTTTGTTCGTGTTTTCATGGTCTGGGAACACTGTTGAACTCGTTCCAATGCTTTCATATGCGAATAGATTTGGTATTGATGTTATAGGAGTAACATCAAATCCTGATAGCGAATTGGCAAAAGCATCTAAAGTAAAAATAATCTTGCCGAAAGTTGAGGAAGCGGGACCGCATAAATTAGCTCCGACAACCAGTACGACAATGATGATTGCCTTGGGTGATGCTGTTGCTCTTTGTTTGTTAAAAAGGCGCGAATTTAATCAAGAACAGTTTAAAAACCTTCATCCCGGCGGTTCTTTAGGCAAAAAACTGCTTATGGTAAAGGATTTAATGCATACGAATACGCCTATTGTACATGAAAACGATCTTATGAAGTCCGTATTAATTGAAATGACCGCAAAATCATATGGATGCGTTTG
>CAJOEB010000139.1 GCA_905233775.1 uncultured Alphaproteobacteria bacterium
TTACACAAAAGAAGAGCTTTTAAAAATAGCTGAAGACATCAAAAAGAGTAGGTAATTTATGATTAAGCTTTCTTATAAAACAGTAGAAGTAATAGAACATATGATTGCGCGTAAATATGGCCTCCTAAGACAGCGCAAATTAGGCTACAGGAGTTGACGAAACGATGGAAATAAAAACAACAATAGACGGAGCTGAAGTCATTGATATAACAGAGGTTTCTCAGATTACAGGATATAACCTTAATAAGGTGTACGAATTGCTAAGATATAATTTGTTTCCCGAGCCTATTAGACTCAAAAACAAAAACTTCTGGAAGCGTTCAGAGATAGAGGAGTACATAGAGAGAACAAAGAAGGGATAAAAAATGAGAGAAGCTCGCGTTAAAAACCCCTCTCGAAGCTATTATAACGCACATGAAGGGAGTTAGAAAATATGAAACAAATTATAAAAAGTATATTACTGATATTAGTGACAGTATCGATAAACAGTAATATTGAAGCAAGTTCCATGTATTCCCAGGATGTTGAAGGGTATTATTTTCTTTCCAAGGTACATCAAACAAGGGAAGCTATAAATCCATTATTAGAAGAAATTAATTATAAAGAACGAAAGGACAAGATATGCGGAACGTGTAATATTACAGAGTTAAAAGAAATTATTGAACAAATAGCAGAAAGAGGAAAACAAGCAATAAATGAAGAAAATGATGAATTAACATTGGGAATTTTTACAACTTTATATGCGCCTGTGTGTATTTTGAATATAGATGCTGATTTTATTAGTAATATGGGTAAATATAGAGAAGATAGAATGTTCAAGGGTTCACCATCTGATTTTTTTGAGCAAGTTACAAAAATGTCAAGAGAACATTATACAAGCTTGATGCTGTATTATAAGGAAAAAGGAAAAGATGAAGAAACAATAAAGAAAAAGACAGGAATAGGAAGAGTTTTTTGAAATAATAAGAGCTGTTGTAATATATTCTAGGTAAGAATAGAGTATAAAAATGGAAGGCGAATACGGCGAGAGGATTGTTAGATCATTAAGACATTACATTGATGGAGATTGGTTTTTCACAAAAAATAGAGGAGGAGCTATTGGACGACCAGCAGGAGGAGATAATGACTTAATTAATCATATAACAAGATCACATACAATAGGCAGTCCTTTTGGTATACCAATAACATGGCAAGGAGAGAGAGAAGAGGCTACTATACAAGGAGATTCAGGACAATCATGGCTTTTTTTAGGAACACGTTACGATCGTGCAGAATTTTTAGAATTTAATAGACAAATTCTTTCCAAAATAGCTAAGAAGCAGTTATATACTGACCCTCAAATAGAAGGAAATTATTATAAATTTAAGTTTTCGTTTTCAGATAAGGAACTACCGAAAGATGTAGGCGATATTCGTCCGTTTATGTTAAGTGGAGGACGTAAGATAAATAATATAATTCTTACTTTTGTTAATACTGGAGAGCCAGATGGATTTGTTCTTGATTCAATAGATCCTGTATTTGATAAACCTTTACATCAATTTAATCTACAGGAAATAAAAACATGGATCAAATCGTATAAATAATCTAGCCTCGATAATAACAGCTAATGCTCATTCCATCTATCACGAGGATCACCACTAAAAGAAGGCATTATAGAAGTTACTAAATTATTATCAATATTGATACAGATTTCTTGTAAAGATCGAGAACTTGGACCGTGTAAATCGTATAATGGGTCACGCCTTCCTCCTGATCCTGAATGTAAGAATAATGCATCAAAATCGGCATCAGAGAAAGGAATTTTGACACTGTAATGATTTGGTCTTTGCGGATCACCATCGAGACCAGTTGCAGTTTCATATTTTCTTGAATTTATTATGTGCTTTATGATTTTCGCATTGAATTTCGCGAAATCGTATTTAAAACCTTCAGATGTCATATTGATATTTGCTGTATTTCTCCATTTAAACCAATAACCAGGACTAACTGGGATATAATCTACACCTTTTGTAGGATCTTGCGCAATGATTGGTCCTTGTTGAAAAATATGATGGTTAATGGAATGCTCGTTTATAGTATCACCGCTACTTGTAGCTATAGTTCTTAATGCTCCCGGAGTTTTTTTATCATCAATCAAATTCCTAAATTGCTCTATTGTTATTGGCATAAACTACCTATTTCTCAATGTATATAATTATTATACATTGATTAATAAAGACCCCCAAAAACTGTATTATATCTTTGTTCCTATACAGGTTTTTTTTAATAGTTTATCTTCGTTTCCGTCGTGTGACTTAAAATATTCTAAAAGAATTTTATAGCTATGTCTTCCTTTTTCTAATACTTTACTTGCAAATTCAGGATAAGGACATTCAGGAGCTTTATACCGTCTCATGCAACTACCGGATAAATGTTCACCTTCAGTATTAAGTACAGCATTAGGAATCCATAAGGTTATAAAAATACTTTCAAGTAAAGACCAATCACGGCTAATATCTATATCAATATTACCTTTATCAATTTCATTTATTCCAAGATGTTGTATTTTATCGATGAAAGTATTCATTTTTTCGATATCACAAGTTGCGCAAATCTCTTCTTCTGTTCCTTCTCTTCCGGAATATCCGATATCGATTAAGGGTAATACTACTTTGTCTCTAATATTATGTACAATGCTCCAATCTTTAATTTTTTCTGTGTCTTGTGCACGCACAGGAATAACTATCATCAACAGAAAAACTATTATTTTTATGAAATTCTTCATCATCTTTCTCTCCTAAACACAATCTATAATAGCATTATTGTTTAAAAAATAACACCACTGCACAGAAATTGAAGTTCAGTTCAAAAACTGTATTTTGCCTTAGGTTGAATTTTACTTGATCTGTTAATTAGAATCGATGTTTTTAATTTTTTTTTATTAATTTTCAATGGGCATATTTTGGCTTTCCTTGGATTTAGGCAACGACTTTTCGCCCGTAGT
>CAJOEB010000140.1 GCA_905233775.1 uncultured Alphaproteobacteria bacterium
TGATCCTTTCACGCGCTTACGCAATTCGCCAAGGTTTATAGCTCTAAACTCCGGCCAATCAGTGATAATAACTATTGCATCGGCATTATCGCAGTTGTCATACACATCTTTACTCCAAGTAACATCTTTGAAAATGCTTTTTGCTTGCTCCGAGAACGAAGGATCATATATTGATACCTGTGCACCTGCATTGATCAATGCATTTACTATTTCTATGCTTGGGCTTTCTCTCATATCGTCAGTGTTAGCTTTAAATGTTACACCGAAAACCGAGATTTTTTTGTTTTTTACATCATGATCACAAGCATCAAAAATCTTTTTGATCATTTTCTGTCTTCTGAGATTGTTTGATTCTATGGTTTGATCAACAATACTCATGTTTGCACCGAATTTCTTTGCAAAAAAGCTGAGCGCAAGTGTGTCCTTTGGAAAACACGAGCCGCCGTACCCCGGTCCTGCTTGCAAAAATTTGTCGCCGATACGTTTATCTAGTCCCATAGCAAGCGCAACCTCTTTTACATCAGCTCCGCATACTTCACACAGATCTGCGATTTCATTTATGAAAGCGATTTTTACGGCAAGAAATGCATTTGATGCATACTTTGATAATTCCGCTGTTTCCAATCCTGTAAATACAATAGGAATATTGAAAGCATATAGTGGGCGATACACATCACGCAGAACTTTCTTCGCTTTTTTATTTTCAACACCAATAATTACTCTGTCAGGAGACATAAAATCGTCAACTGCTGCTCCTTCTCTCAAAAATTCCGGATTGAATGCTACTGAAATATCTACGCCTTTTTCTTGCAAATGAGCTTTTACTGTTCTCGTTGTACCAACAGGAACTGTTGATTTAATTACCAATACGGCATCCCTATTTATTGTCGGTGCAAGCTGATCTACTGCCGCATAGACGTAGCTTAAGTCTGCACTTCCGTCTTCTTTCGCAGGAGTTCCTACAGCTATGAATACGATATCTGCTTCTTTTACACTCTGCGCAAGATCAGAAGTAAACGATAATCTACCCGCTTGCATGTTTTTGATCAGAAGTTTCTCTAAACCTTCTTCGTATATAGGAAGCTGTTTATTTTGCAAATTTCTTATTTTTTGCTCGTTATTATCTACGCATGTAACATTAAAACCAAATTCAGAAAAACATACTCCGGAAACGAGACCAACGTATCCTGTTCCAACGACTGTTATTTTCATTTTCGTTACTCCATTTTTATTTCGTTATTCATTCATTTTATTAAATTCATCTAATTAATATATATTTTTTTTACTTATATGTGTTATGTGTTCTGCAAAAACGATCCATAACAGCAGACAATGATTTATCTTCATTCGCCATATGTAAAATTGCCGCTAACAATCCCATTTTCGAACCGCAATCAAATCGCAATCCTTCGAATTTAAAACCTACCAATCCAACCGAAGGAATCATTTCCAAAAGCGCATCAGTAAGCTGAATTTCCCCTTTTACTCCCGGTTTTAGCTTTTCCAAAACTTCAAAAATATCCGCTGATAATACATACCGTCCTACAATCGCAAGATTTGATTTTGCCGCTTCTATAGATGGTTTTTCATCAACTGATTTCGCTTTTACGATATTACCTTGCTCGCTTTCGATATCTAAAATGCCATATTTGCTAACATCTTCACGCGGAACAGTCATAACCGCAGCCATATTTGCACCGTCGTAATGCTTTATCATCTCTCCAATGCAAGATTTTGGATGATATATAAAATCATCGGCACACATAACCGCAAATGGCTCATTATTGATCAGATTTTTTGCACAAAGTACGGCATGCCCGAGCCCTCGTGGTTCACTCTGACGAACATAACAGAAACTGCACTTCGGAGCACCGCTCTTGCCTTCGTAATCAAGGAGCATACCATCAAAATAATCTTCTATGGAGTTTTTTCCTTGGCGTGTTACGAAAATAAATTGCTCTATTCCACCTGCTATTGCTTCCTCAAATGCATAGTGAATAAGCGGCTTGTCGATAATCCCCAGCATTTCTTTAGGAATTGCGCGAGTTATAGGATGAAATCTTGTCCCAAGTCCACCAACAGGAAACACTACTTTGCGAATTTTCATAATACAGCACCAAAAATTAATAAATGAACAAGAAGTACCATCCATTCATCGTTATAATATACTGATAATCAAGCATACGCAACTATGAAAATATAGTATGAAATACAGAAGTAAAGATAAGATATACAGAATAGATACATGGATATATGATGGGCTCTAGTTATAGGCTCTAGATCGGCATCATAGTAAGGATATATGGGATAAGGCTTGAATTACAATAGATTAAGCAGATATAAGATCAAGGAAATAATAGAACATTTTAGCGAAGACATAACGGAAAATTCAGTAGCAGAACTTCTGAAACTAAATCGCAAGAAAGTGAATAGTTATACAACGAGTTTCGAAAGCGGATACTAAAGTATTCATTGAAAGAAGGAAAGAAAGAATTGGGAGAATTTGAGTTAGACGAAAGTTGTTTTTGGTGTCCACGGAGTCAGAGGCAAATGAGGTCATAGAGTAGCTGGAAAAAACTCTGGTTTTCTGGCTTAGCTGTTTATTAGTTCTTGTTTTTCATCAAGAAGCTGCTGGAAAAACATCAGTTTTTAGGCTATTGAGCAGAAACAGAAAGGTGTTTGTAACAGTAGTCTCAATTGCTTTCAAAAAGAATTAATGCCGATTATTCGGAGGAAAATCCTTGAAGTATCCACATTCACACCGATAGATGGAAAACATATGATGATTTGACTTTGAATATCTACGACCATTATCGATTATTTTATCATGAAAATGAATTTGCTCGCAGGAAATCTTACGTCAATGACATCAAATGCTTTTGAAGTTAGGCTAAAAGACGTTTCTCAAAATTCAATTAGTTAACCAATGATAAATTCATTTTGTATTTAAAGAAAGTGAAGCTA
>CAJOEB010000141.1 GCA_905233775.1 uncultured Alphaproteobacteria bacterium
GTCGTTCGCATATATCCTGACAACGAGATTTTTAGAGCTATATTTGTAAATGGAATATACGATCCGAATTCGATAGTTGCCGTCAATTCGCTTCTGCCAAAGGACGGTGTTTTTATAGATGTCGGTGCGAGCTTTGGTCTATTCTCTATGCTGGCAGTGAGCTCTGTCGGTGCAAATGGGCATATAATAGCGATCGAACCAAGCTCAAGAGATTACAATAGATTAGTCGATAATATAAATATTAATGATCTCGGAAATTCTATTTCTGCGTATCATCTTGCTATTTCCAACGAAAGCGGAACAGCGCTCTTAAACATTGCAACAGAAGAGCGTAGCGCGCTAAATACTCTTGGTACTGATTTTAGCTTCAAAGGAGTTGATAAAGTAGCGAAAGAGACTGTTGACGCAATATCTTTGGATGATTTTGTCGTCGCTAATCAAATAAAGCGTATTGATGTAATCAAGTTAGATATTGAAGGAAGTGAGTTAAAAGCGTTGCAAGGTTCCAAAAAAACTATAGCAAAGTTTCATCCGGTAATTATGCTTGGTGTAAACACAAACGCGTTAAAAGCTTCCGGAACAGATCATGATGAGATACAACGCGAACTATCTGCAATCGGCTATAAGGCGTACAAACTCGTTGATGAAGAGAAATTGGCGTTTGTAGCAGTTCCTGATTTGGTAAAAGAGTCAGCTAAAATCATTTTCTGCTTTCCTGAAGGTGTAGTTCCTCCGACTTTACCTCAATCTGCAGCAAAATCATTTGTCGATAAAATCAAAGATTTCTTTATGAGGTAGTTTGTCTTTGAATTTTGATAATGCAGTAGAAAAAATATCTCGTTCGATAAAAGAGTGGAGAAAAAGCGCAAAGTTTGAACGTATAGCAGCAAAAATATTGCCGCTTTTGATGCGTTTTTCGTATTACACTACAAAATGGACAATAATCGGCGAGGAAATTCCTAATTCATATCACAAATCAAAGAAACCGTTCATTGTTTGTTTATGGCACGATAGACTTATGCTTGCTCCGTGTGTTTGGAAATGGAAAAAACCTCTGCATGTTCTTGCTTCCAGTCATAGGGATGGACGTCTGATAGCAAAAGTGGTCGAAAATTTTTCTATGCCCGTAGTGTATGGATCTACGGGAAGAAAAGGAGTCGCAGCAGCTAAAAACCTGATAAAATTAGTTCGAAGTGGGGAATATATAGCTATTATTCCTGATGGACCACGTGGACCACGTCATAAACTTGCACCTGGTGTTGTTGCAATATCAAGATTATCAAATGCAGATATTCTTGTGTACAGCTTTGCCGTAAAAAGGTTTCGCAGATTAAATTCCTGGGATAAATTCATAATATCTTGGCCATTTAACCGAGGTGTTATGGTTTGGGGAAAACCAATATCTCCGCAGGAACTCAAGAAATTATCAGAGGATGAAGCTATAAATTTGGTAGAAACTCGCATAAATGAAGCATCAAAAGAAGCTCATAGATTGTTGAATGCCGACTGATTAATTATTTATATATAAGGTTATTAACTTAAGGTTATTAAATGCTAATTAAATTATATCGAATATTGTTTACTGTTTTGTCTCCTTTTCTTCGTATTTATTTTTATGCCAGATGTTTATACGGAAAAGACAAAGCAGAAAGTGTGAAAAATCATTTCGGAGAAGCAACAATTGCACGTCCTGAAGGTAAATTGTTATGGGTACATGCAGCAAGTATCGGAGAATCGACATCTGCATTGACATTTATTAATCACATAAAAAAACAATTTCCTGACCTGAATATTCTGATTACAACAATTACCGTTACATCGGCAGATATTTTACAGCCAAAAATCGCTAAAATTCCTAATTGCTTTCACCAATTTGTTGTAGCGGATAATCCGTCATGGATACGGAAATTTTTAGATCACTGGAATATAAATGCTGCTGTTTTTCTTGAATCTGAAATATGGCCGAATATTATATGCGAACTTAATGAACGTTCGGTTCCGTTCTTTTTACTTAATGCAAGATTATCTCCGAGGTCATTTAAACGTTGGAGCTATTTCAAAAATTCATTCAGCGAAATATTACGAAAATTCAAATATATTATGGCGCAATCAGAAATAGATTATCAAAGATATAGCTCGTTTTCTCCTGAAAATACAAAACGCATAGACAATCTGAAATACGCAAATGCCGTTTTGCCTTGCAATGATGACTTGTTAAAGATATTTCAGAAAATATGCGATAAAAAAGTAGTTTTTGTGGCAGCAAGTACGCACGAAAAAGAAGAAGATATCATTCTTGAAGCACATAACAAATTGAAAACAAAATTTAATATAGTCACTGTTATTATCCCGAGACATCTAACGCGCGTAAAGAGAGTTTGCGAGATTATAGAGCAACATAATTGCAAATACGCATTAAGATCGACCATAAAGAACGATGATCATCATTCAATCGATACCCCATATAATAATTCAGCCAATCATCAAAATAATAATGATCCGTATAATGATCTATGCGATGTATACTGCATCGACAGTTTCGGAGAAGTCGGTACATTCTACAGATTAGGCGATGTCTGCTTTGTCGGAGGATCGCTTGTCACTGTGGGAGGACACAATATATACGAGCCGGTAGCCCTTGGTAAACCTGTTTTGCACGGTCCGCATATGGAAAATGCGTTAGAAGTTCGTGATTTTCTCGATGAAAAAGGAGTTGCATTCGAGGTGCAAAATTCTGATGACATTTGCGATATATTCGAAAAATTAATCTCAGAAAATAATTGCCTAAGTGATATTCGTAAACAGGCTCTTTCTATAACAAAAAATGATTCTTTGAAGCAAATTGACAAAATAATGCAATTAGAGAAAATTCTAAAATGAACAAAACAAAACTGAACTGGAATTTAAACGTGAAATGAGCGTAAAAATCATTGCAGG
>CAJOEB010000142.1 GCA_905233775.1 uncultured Alphaproteobacteria bacterium
TACATATTTTATTCTATAGGAATATCGTAATCTTCGGAACTATCCGTATCTTTTAAAGTATAGTGCCACCATTCTTCTTTTATAGTAGTAAAACCGAATTTATGCATTGTATCTTCCAAAAATTTTCGATTTTTTTGTGCAACTTCGTTTACTAAATCAGAATTATGGTGTGAAGCCTCATGAAAACAATCGAAGCTGGTTCCCATATCAACAGTTCCATCATCTAAGAATGAAATTTTTTCTTTATTTTTTAATGTTCTTTCTTTGATATTAACTTCCTGTAAAGGTTTTCCCAATTGCATTATTGTGAGATCCGCAGTGTATCCTTTACAATGGCTCGATGTCTCGCAAATATATCCTTTTTCGAACAATATGCTTTTATCTAGGGTTGGGTAATAACGCTTTTTAGTTGATATATCTTTATTTTTAGACCATCTCACGAAATTTTTAACAGCTCGTTTCGGACGATAAGCATCATAAATGACTAGCGTATATCCGTATTTTTGAAAATATTCTTGTACTTGTTTTAATTTAAGAGCAGCTTTTCGTTTAATGACGATTTTCTTCACATTGTATCCGTCTACTTTCTTGCCTGTAAAATTCTCATTAGTGGCATATCGAGGACTTTGTTTTATGGTAGGATCAATCTCTGATAACTCTAGCAAATCAGCATCTGCTAATAACGACATAGACATCATCATTACTTCTCCTCTCCCCTCATACGCTAAATATCATTCTCAGAAAGCTTCTACAAAAATACCAAAAACCAAAAATTAAAATGTATGATATAGTTAATACTGAGAAAAATAAATAATATCCTATTAAAGATAGCAGATTATTTAGCTAACGGATGGGATTTCTCGTATATCTTTAATATATTGTAATCATTCACATCTGTATATATTTGTGTGCTTGATAACGATTCGTGACCAAGCAGATCTTGGACAGAGCGTAAGTCAGCGCCGTTTTGTATTAGATGTGTTGCAAAACTGTGTCTGAAAGCATGAGCACTGGCATGGTCGGGTAGATTATAGATTATTCGAAGTTTTTCAAGACGTGCGTCTACGTAAGGCGCAAGCAACTTTTTCCCTTTTAAACCAACAAAAAGATATCCATCATTCAAATCATACGGACATGTTTTTATATATATGCTGATTTTTTCAAGTACGACCGGAAGAAGTAAAACAATTCTTTCCTTTTTTCCTTTTCCGCATATTTTTATATTTGAAGAAAGTTCTTTTGTGTGTATATTCAGAGCTTCATTTATTCTTAATCCTGTACAGTATAAAAGAAAATACAGAGCCCGATCTCGATTTGTTATCCATAAAAGATCTTTTTCAAAAAAATATTCGGCATTAAGAAAATTTAATATTGTTTTTTCCTCAATTGGTTTAGGAAGTAATTTTGCTATTTTCGGGCGTCTTAATGAGTTTATTGCATCCATATTTATATTTTGTTTTTGGGCAAGAAATCCGAGAAAAGACTTTACAGATGATATCGCGCGAACATTACTACGAGGAGCAAGACCTTCGTTTATTCTATTTGCAAGCCAAGATCTAAAATCTGCAATTTTTAGTAAATTCAATGAATTTAAGGATATTATTTCTCCGTTATGTTTGTTTATGAAGTTCAAAAAATTCTCAATATCCCTTTTATAAGATTTTATGGTATTGTCGGAATATTTTCTTTGAATTGATAAAAAATCAAGCCAGCTTTCAGCCAAAATAGACAATTCACTATTAATTGTATTAGGAGTAATTTCAAGAAAATATTTTTCCGACAAGGTTTTTATGTCCTCTTAAAAAATCCATTCCGCTCATTTCTTTTTTTCCTGCCGGTTGGATCGTTGTTAATTTCAATGCCATATCATAACAAGCTACAAAAGCATTTTTATTGTTTTCAAAAAACTCTCCGGGGATTTTTCTTTCATTGATTGCATATATATCTACATCTAAAATTTTTATGCGTAGTCCGTTTATTTCAGTCCATGCCGAAGGGACAGGGGAGAACGCCATTATTTGTCGCAAAATTTTTTCAGCAGGATTATTCCAATCGATTTTGCACATCTCTTTTGAAATTTTTGAAGCATATGTAGAACCATCTTTTGGCTGTTTATATGCTTTCGATAAATTATTTTCTAAATCAGTTAGTGTTTCTATAAGCATTTGCGAGCCAAGATTTCCTATTTCTGTGGATAATGTGCCGTAATTTGTTTTTTCAGTTATATCAACGCTTTGTATAGAAATAATATCGCCTGTATCCAATCCTGCATCCATTTTCATGATTGTAACACCACTTTGTTTGTCTCCTGCAAGGATCGCAGCTTGAATTGGAGAAGCTCCTCGCCATCTCGGAAGTAATGATGCGTGAATATTAATGAAACCATATTTCGGAATATTCAAAATATTTTGCGGTATGATCAATCCGTAAGAAGAAACTACGGCTAAATCTGGTTTTAATTGTGAAAATACTCTAACTTGATCTGGGCCTTTTAAGGTTTTCGGGGTAAAAACGGCAATTCCTTTTTCTTCTGCGAACTTTTGTACTACAGATTTTTGTATTTTTTGATTTCTTCCTGCCGGTTTTGGCTCCTGTGTATATACAGCTACAACATTATAGTGATTTTCATAAAGAGCTATTAATCCTTTTAAAGAAAAATCAGATGTTCCCATAAAAACGATATTCATGCGAATCTCACAATAGTTTTTATTAATATCGTTAGTAATTATTACTTATTTTCAGAGTTATTACTATCATCTGCGATTTTTTGTTCTTGCAGCTTCTTATATTTACTAATAATTCTTGCTCGTTTCATTCTGCTTAAACGATCGATATATAATTTTCCATCTAAATGATCAATTTCATGTTGCAAACATACGGCAAG
>CAJOEB010000143.1 GCA_905233775.1 uncultured Alphaproteobacteria bacterium
GGACAAGAGTGGATATTTGATCTTGCAGAACAAGCTTCTAGGATATTGGTTAATCCATTTAAATGGATAATGATAGAAACACTGAAAAGAGAAGGAATCGGTCATAAAGGTGGAGGTGTTTATGATAATGATGAATTAAATGCTTGGTATTTGTGTTCAGCGAAAAATGATTCAGATTTGCAAAAAGGCATTCAAACAGATATTGGTTGGATTTTAGGTGGAGATCCTCGAAAAGAAATTACATTATACTGGCATTCAGCTCAAAAAAAATGGCATATAGATCGTCCATAGATTATGGATTTTATTTCGGGAGAGTTTTTTACTCTCCCTCTGAGCTCTTTCTGAGAAATAATGTTTGTTTTTTAAAAAGAAAAAACAGAACAGTAAAGAAGAAACATACAGTTACATTGATTAGCTGATTTTGTTATATAACTGATTCCAAACTTTTTATAACATACTGAATACTATTAATTTTTGCATCTGCGTTAGTAATTCGATCTTTATGTTCTCTAATTATTTCAGGTGATGCTTTTTCTAAAAATTCAGTATTATTAAGTCTGCTTAAAGCATCTTTTTTCAATCTTTCTATTTTTGAAACTTCTTTATTAAGACGTTTCAATTCTGCGCTTATATCTACTTTTCCTTCAAGTTCAATGTGTACAATCATATTTTGCACAACTACGGGTATTGTATGTCGTCCGACTTCAGACTGTAAATTCATACCAGCCATTAAATCTATGATTGCGCTGTTTTGGTTTATTAAATCCAGTATAGACTGATCACTGCTTTCGATTTTATATGCAAGTTTCTTTCCGACAGGAATATCCAAATATTTTTTCATAGAACGTATTGATGTAATAATTTCTTTAATCAGTTCTATTTTTTTCACTGCATCTGAGAAATTCGCAGTTATGGTATGTATATTCGGCCATTCGATTTCAAGTACTCCCATTTCTCCGCTTAGTTTCTTTGATATAAATGGAGCTATTGGATACAAAACACGAATGAATTGCAGAATTGCCCATGCGGTTGTATCACGTACGTCTTTCTTCAATAAAGTGTAATCAAGATCGTAATTTTGTTTTTCACCGTCATTTAATGCCGATTGCTGCATAATCGGTTTTATGAACTCTATATACCAATCGCAAAACGAACTCCATAAACACTGATAAATATGTCGTACAGCTTCATCAAAACGATAATTATCCATAGCTGTTTCAACATTTATAATCATATTTTTTACTTCGTTTATTATCCATTGAGCGATCGGATGTGTAACTTTATTAGGATCAAATTCTTTATTATAAACACAGCCATTCATTTGTGAAAATCTGACGATATTCCAGAATTTTGTAAGGAAATTTCGTCCCGTTTCCATGAGTTTTTCATTCATTCTTATATCGCGTCCGGGAGATGCCATTGATGCAAGTGTGTATCTTACGGCATCTGCTCCGTATTTGTCGCGTAACTCAAGCGGATCTATTACATTTCCTTTTGATTTGGACATTTTTTGTCCTTTTTCATCACGTACAAGAGCGTGAATATATACATCTTTAAAGGGAATTTCGCCGGTTGCGTATATACCAAGCATAATCATTCTCGCAACCCAGAAAAAGATAATATCGAACCCTGTTAATAAAACGGTATTTGAATAAAATCTTTTCATTTCCGGTGTATTATCAGGCCATCCCAAGGTAATAAACGGCCACATTCCCGATGAGAACCATGTGTCGAGAACATCTTCGTCTTGTACAAGCTTTACTCTGTTTTTTCCGTAGAATTGTACAGCTTTTTGTTTGGCTTCTTCTTCTGTTTCAGCAACAAATACCTGTCCATCCGGTCCATACCAAGCGGGAATTCTGTGTCCCCACCAAATTTGTCGTGATATACACCAAGGTCTGATGTTATCCAGCCATTCAAAGTATAGATTTTCCCAATGTTTTGGAATGAATTTTATTCTTCCGTGTTTTACAACTTCTATAGCTTTTTTTGATAGTTGTTCAGCATTTACAAACCATTGACTTGTAATGCGTGGTTCGAGAACAACTCCGGAACGATCTCCGAATGGTAAGACTTGCTTTATTGCTTCTGTTTTTATAAGTAATTCTTTCTTTTCCAGCAAATCTATAACTAATTTTCTCGCTTCAAATCTATCTAATCTTTGGAATATATCCGGAACGTTATTATTTAGTTCTCCATTCGCGTTCATTATATCAATGACAGGCAGTTTATGACGCTTTCCAACTTCAAAATCGTTAAAATCGTGTGCCGGAGTTATTTTCACTGCTCCGGAACCTTTTCTAGGATCCGCGTATTTGTCAGCTATCACTGGTATTACGCGTTCTGTTAACGGTACAATGACATTTCTTCCGACAAAACGCTTGTAACGCTTATCATCAGGATGGACAGCAACTGCGGTATCTCCAAAGATTGTTTCAGGTCTGGTTGTCGCAACTTCGATAAACTCAGATGAATCTTCGAGCATGTACTTTATATACCAAAGATGTCCCTCGACTTCTTTCTCAGCGACTTCAAGATCAGAAATGGCAGAACGAATCATAGGATCCCAATTGACCATTTTTTCGCCTCTGTACAACAGACCATCTTCATATAATTTTACAAATAATTTCGCTACGGCTCGTTTGCAGTCTTCGTCCATTGTGAATTTTAACTTTGCAAAATCGCATGAAATCCCCAATGCCTTCATTTGATCTATAATTCTGTTTCCGGAGTTTTCTTTCCAATACCATATTTCTTTTAAAAGACCTTCGCGGGATAGCGTTCCTCTCTCGACTCCTCGC
>CAJOEB010000144.1 GCA_905233775.1 uncultured Alphaproteobacteria bacterium
AGATCTAATAATTATATTACTTAAAAAGTGATCATGTTAATAAAAATACAAGATGTTTTTTGTATAGATTTTAATTATACTTATTATTGTGTAGTTGTTTTTGTTGGAGAATGATCATGAAGTTTTCTTTTTCCGGTCGTCATATGGAAATCGGTAAATCACTAACTGCTCGTGCAGAAGAAGCCTGCGGAAATCTTGCAGAAAAATACGATACTGAATTTATAGATGTTAATATAGTTATGAAAAAAGAAAATCATCTTTTTTATAGTGATATAGCCATAAAAACCAGTACCGGAAATACCTATCAAGCAAGCGATAATGACAGTGATCCAACGGCAAGTTTCTTAGGAGCATTGCAAAAAGTAGATATTCAAATCAGGAAAAACAAGAAATCGTATAAAGGCACGGGAAAAGATGTTCCTACTGTTGAAATAAACAGTTACGATAATTCTTTTGAAAAAGAAGAACCTATGATTATCGCAGAAATTCTTGACGACTTGCCTTTAATGAGCGTCAGTGAAGCCACAAAAAAACTTACGGATAAACGTCGTGTGTTTATATTTGAAAATATTTCGAATAATGCCGTAAATGTTGTTTACAAAAGAGAAGATGGCAATTTCGGTTGGATCGACTACAAAATAAAAAGATAGACAGATAGATAAGTCTATATTTAGAAAATTAATTAAATTTTTGTTGTTATCTTTTTTGCATAAGGTTTGTTTTTTTTGTATTGACAGAAACGACAAATGTAGTTATATATCTTGTAATCAAAATAAAAATTAAGCATTTTTGATTAACTTATGGAGGAAGACAATTAATGAAAAAGTTATTGATATCATCTGCTTGTATTTTGAATTTTTACACCATTTATTCAATGGAAATACCTGATCGTTATATTCATTGGCAATATATTCATGGGGGGGGGAATTAAGAAACTCAGAAATTGAAAAAATAATTGAAGAAGCAAAAGCACAACAAGACCGCGATTATGAAGAAAGCCAAAAACTGTATAAAGAGCTTGAGCAAACAGATAGGAACCTTTGGAATGATATTCGTGCGACAGGAAATCCGGAATTACTCGAAGTCTTTCGCACAACGAACACGGTATGTTCTGTATCACCTGAACGAATTCAGTTATTAGCATCTCGAGCAGAATTTAAAGAATTTTTCGATCGCTTTAATGCTATAAAAATTATGTGGGAAAATTACAGTGAAAAACTTCAGCAGCAAAAACAAAAAGATGAAGAAAGAGAAAAAAGCATTGAACTTGCAAAAGTACGAGCTGAAGAACAAGCAAAATCTCTTTTGCATAGGCAATTGGAACAAGAAATTTATATGTCATCTCGTAATCTGACCGAGCAAGAATTAAAAGATGTATCACCATTAATGTCTATAATTGCGAAGAAACATGGAATAGATGAAGTCAGAATAATTGATGCGCAAAGTTTGATAGAGTTTACTGAATTACCTTCGGATGAAAAAAAGCGTCTATTGGATCTCCTGAATTCCGGAGAAAATATAGAAGAAGAAATTCATCATTTCATTGATAAGTCAGCATTTTTTGATACACCCGATATTGATACACCTGATAATCCAAGAAGTATAAGGAGTAATGTAACTAAATCATTAGTTAGAATGGCAGCAAGTTCTCCGATTTACAGAGCAGAAATCCTAACACTAATTGCATGGTCAAGGGCAACAAAACAAACTTTGTACGATGTTCAGGCAAATGGTCATTTAACAGACCGTCCTAATAGACAAATAGAATTTTGTGCAAGTCCAAAAAGCTCACATACATATAATAAAATAAGAACAAAAATACATGGCATATCATTTGAAGAACATAACAAAATAAATATGAATTTCTTTTATAAATTATTCATATATGCAATATCAAACAATTCGCCTAACCACATAGCCATATATTCTGATCCTATTGACGGAATACTGTCTCATGAAATCGGTCATCAAATATCAGGAAATATAGGAAGTGTAATTGATACATATGAAGATTCTATACAAAAATCTATGGCTATAGCCGCAGAGTTTACAACACTAGAAAAAGATGAAGAAATGTTCACAGAAGCTCAAGCTATGATCACAACTATGCCTGAGGAACAATTTTTAACAATAAAAGAAGAATTGAATAAAAAATTCACAATAAAAGGTATATCGCTTATGATAAAAGATCGCAATGAATTATTGAGTTTATCTCAATCTGAATCGTTTTTTGCAAGAAATCTGTTTCATAATATACCAGAACTTATGCAGATTCTTGGCTTCTTTACTCATACCCATGAAGGAAAACAAGTATTTTATTTAAATAAATTTTCGGATGCAGCTAGTCGATCTTTTGCAGGACTACCTATTTGTACTGATCATATGGGAGGTGATATCGATAGAATCAAAGCAGCAAAAACTTCAACATCTGCAGAATCAGTTAGAGAGCATGAACACCCTTCTGATATACTTACACAAGCATTCATTGTGAAAAAAGCCAACTTAAATTCTTATGGTGCACTGGTATCTGCATTTGGCGTAAATCCGGAAGAATATTTTAAACGTATAAGCAGAATAAAAAGCATAGATATAGATGAAGAATAGAACAAAATAGTATAAGAAGAAATTTATCCTCTGTCGTTATGTTGTTATAAAATCTAAAATTTCAGGATCTCCATTTTTTTTAATTGATTTTTAATTTAAATACAAACATATCTAAAAAAAACCTTAGCGAGATAATCCCGCTAAGGTAATATGGAGGTAAAATGAACTTCAGTGCCTAGGAAAACTGCGTTCTTATCGCATGGTTACTAAATTCGCCCTGTGCGGAGTATGCGCAACAGGATTCAGCATCCTCAAGGTTACTTCGATCCTAAAAAAAGGAGCCTAGAGCGCAACAAAGTCAAAAGAGATCCGCTCTGACAGTAACTTTGCAACCTGACACTAAGAGAATATTACAATAACCGTTTTACACAAATCAAGATAAATTTAAAAAAAAATATATAAATACTAAAATATTTCCGTTTTTATTTTTTGAATGTTAATATGGAAGTAGAAATAAGGATTTATTATAAATAATGTCAGAAGAAAATTTGGAAATTCAAATCGAGAATTTGTGGAGCGGGAAATCCAATAATACTTCTTGCGTCGATAAAATAATGTCGCAATTAGATTCAGGTAAAATCCGCATTACAGAAAAAATCGGCGATAACGATAACAATAAAACATATGTAGTTAATGAATACGTGAAAAAAGCCATTTTGTTGTATTTCAGAAATACTCAATCTAAAGTTATGGAGTTCGGTGGAACATCCTGCTTTGATAAAGTACCGCTAAAAACAACGGGATGGACAGAAGATAATTTTATTCGAGCTGGTTTCAGAGCTGTGCCAGGTGCAATAATCAGATATTCGGCATATATCGCAAAATCAGCTGTCATAATGCAGGCTTTCGTTAACGTTGGAGCTTTTATTGACGAAGGAACTATGGTTGATACTAATTCCCTCATAGGAAGTTGCGCACAAATCGGCAAGCGGTGCCATATTTCTGCAGGAGTAAACATAGGTGGAGTACTTGAACCATTACAAGCTAATCCGGTAATTATCGAAGATGATTGTTTTATAGGTGCAGGCAGTTCAGTAATGGAAGGAATAATCGTAGAAGAAGGTGCAGTTATATCAGCTGGAGTATCCTTAACAGCATCAACAAAAATTATAGACCGAGAATCAGGCGAAATAACTTATGGAAAAATTCCGGCGTATTCTGTTGTTGTTCCAGGAGTGTATTCATCAGGCAAGATAGATAGTGTAAGTTTAGCTTGTGCCGTAATTGTAAAACATTCTGACGCAGCAACACGAAAAAAAACATCCATAAATGAGTTACTGAGGTTTTAACGAGGTTTTAGATGATAGATGACGTACTTCTCCTTTGTTCCGATCTTATAAGATGCAAAAGTATTACTCCGGCAGATGATGGAGTTTTCGATTATATTTC
>CAJOEB010000145.1 GCA_905233775.1 uncultured Alphaproteobacteria bacterium
TTCAGTTATAGGCGAACCATCTTCATTAAATCTTACAACATTAAACTGCTTAACAAGACGATCTATCAATTTCATAATTTCTTCTTGAACAATCATCTGTTTTAATCCATCTTTTATCTCTTCAAACTTCTGAGGAGAAGTATCTCTGCTGTCTCCAAGTTTAAATACGTGATATCCGTTATCAGTCTTCAAAGCTTCTTTCGTATATTCTCCTTTTTTAAGAGCCGCAAGCTTTTCTTTTATAGGAGATGGTAAAATATCTATAGCAATATACCCCTCTTCACCATCTTTTTCCTTTGATGGCGCAAGGCTTTTATCTTTTGCAACTTTTCCAAAATCCTCGCCTTTATCCAAACGAGCGATAACTGCTTTTGCGTCATCTTCAGAGCTCAACATTATATGAAATACCTGAGTTTCCTTCATTTTCTTGAATTCTACAAGATATTTCGTGTATCTCGCTTTGAGAGCCGATTCATTTTCAGCTTTAGGCGCAACTTCTTTCATTAAAAACATTCTGGCGAGCAAATCATTTTTCATATTCTCGACACGATCGGTGAAATCTTTTGTTTTATCCATACCGGCCTTTTTAGCTTGCTCAACCATAAGATAAGCACTGATCAATTGATCTAAGCACATTGCAAAAAGTCGATCTTCTGATACTCCTTGTGTAAGCTGAGGAGGAAGAGTTTTGATAACCTTCAACACATCACTGCGTCTAAATTCTTTTGCACGTCCGATTTTTGCTACTACAGGATCACCTTTGATCTCTTTCTTTACTGTAGGTGCAGCTGGTGCAGTTTGATTTACAGTAGATGACGCAGTATTCGCAGCTGTTTCTGCCGTTTTTGCCGAACCAGTGGAGTTTCCTTCCGATTCACTTGTTGTTTCAGTCCCGGATACAGCAGCTTCAGACGATTGATCCACAGCTGTTTCTGTTTCCTTATCTTTCTTAAAATCTTTTAATAGAGCACCACCATATAATGACTCAGCAAGAAAAAGCGACAAAACCACTGTTGCGCAACCTAATTTTATTTTCATGATATTTCCCAACCTTTTATTTATTCAATAATTTATTCAAATATAGTATTCAAGCCGGTATCGAACCATATCAATACACTCTTGATTGTATATTATATTTTATCCTCCATAAAAGAAATACGCAATACAAAAGCGTTATCTATGATCTACAATATTTTTGAGACTTACTAATAATTATAAGACCTTAATTATTTATGTTTGACCATAAAATTAATTGGATCAAATATATAATCAGAAAATAATTCATGCGCAGAAATAATCTGTATTTTCCCATGTTTTGAATCCATATTAAAATCATAAACTCTATATATAAAAGCATCTGTATCGTGATCTCTAAAAAAATCTAATTCATTGGTACTCATATAAAATGGAGTTAGCGGATTTGAGTCAGATGTAGTTTTTACTTCAATATATATTGTATTTCCTTTGTTATCCAAAGATAAAATGTCATATCCTAATCCATCTCCTTGCATGATACTTAAATGTAAAACTCTATCAACTGAAGTATCATCAAAATTTTTTACATTATCTAATTCTGTTTTGTAAACAAACTCCTCACCTAATACACCTATTGTTGTTCGTCTTTCATTAACAAAATCCCAATTTATTTTTTTATAAGATGAATGACTTTTTTTTGCTTGCTTCTTTCTCTCTTCTATCTCTTTCTTAGAAATTTTTTCTTTATTACCATCTAATCCTTTTATAGCATAAAAAATTGCCGGCTTTTTACTTTTGTCTACTATAAAACCCTCTGGATAAATACTAATAGGCTCCATTTGATGCGAAATAATATTTCCTATTCGTTGTATGATTTTAATTTCGTTTCTAGTTGGAGATGGTTCTTTATCCTAATCATCAAAAACGAGAACAGTTGACAATAATTCTTTTACTCCCGTTGTTGTTAATGCTCCATATTTTTCTACTAATGGCTTAATAGCTTGTTTTATCTCTGCTTCTGTATGCATATATACAATCCTTGTCAATAATTAGTTATCAATAAATGTTCTGTATTCTTATCATTTCGATTCTTAAAACTTACCAAATAATTTTTTTGAAAATTTTTTACATTTAACAGGTTGTTATTTTTGCATTTTATATTTTTCGGATATAGCGATTTAATATAGTCTGTATTTTTTATTATCAACATAAAATTTGCTACACATTCGTTAATTAAATATTCAGAGAGCCTTTTTTGATCTGATCTATTAAATTCATTCCTTGCATAATTACTAAATTCTGTATCATAAGGCGGATCTAAAAATATAAAATCGCCTCTATCAGGATTTTCTTTCAACAAAAAATCATAAAAATCCAAACAATAGATTTTTGTTTTATTTAATTTTGTAAGTAAAGGTTTTTCCTTATAGAATTTTATTTTAGATTTAAAAGATTTATTATTATATGAAATACCACCATATGGAACATTAAAGTCTCCATTTGCATTGTATCTAAACATCGAACTATAACACATATCTCGTATAAATAAGTATATCGCAGATTGAAAACCTTTTGTTTCATGTATTTCTTTGAAATGATTATATATATACCTACAATGCATGTAAAAAGCTGATTTAAAAGCACACTCTATATTTTTAAACATATCGTTTTCTGATAAAATTCCTTTATCTTTTTCTAGCTTGCACATCCTACTAAACTTAGATATGAGGTTTTTGTTTATTTCTTTTACAAAATTATCAATATAATAATTGTACGGAACTTGAAACATTTCACTAAAAGATTTTATATTTTCTAAAATATATT
>CAJOEB010000146.1 GCA_905233775.1 uncultured Alphaproteobacteria bacterium
AGTAATTTCGGATCAATATGAACTTTTTTCATCTCACTTTTTCCGCTTATAGTGACAGATACCATACCACCGCCGGAAGTTCCGATAATTTCCAAATCATTTAGTTTATTTTGCGCTTGCATCAACTTTTCTTGCATTTGCTGAGCTTGCTTCAGTAATTGATTAAAATTATTATTCATGTACTTCTCCTCGTTATATTAATCTTACTAACTATCTCTTACTAACAACTATCGACTATTTGTTTTATATATCCTAATATCCTATTATATATCCTATTCTATAACCGCATCCGGGAACATTTTCAGAGCTTCATCAAGCAATGATTCAGATGACTGTTTATGTTGTTGCTCTTCTGCTGTTTCTTCTTCTTCTTCTTTCTTCTTTTCTGCTTCTACTGTTTTTATCTCCGTTTTTTCTAATATTCCTTGTTTGTGCATCTCATTATTTATGATTTTTGCAGAAATAGTTTCGTTGCCATTAATATCGATGTTGTTTGTTGCATTACTACCGATGTTATTAACGTCAATACCAGTCTTATTTTCACTTTTTCCATCACAATAACTGCTGACATCATTATTTCCGGTTATTATATCCTGAAGATCAGGCAATCCTGAAGCATATGTTATCCTAATCAGCATCATTTCCAGAACAATTTCAGGACGATCACACATTTTTATCTCTTCTATGCCTCTGAGCAACATTTGCCACATTCTTGTAAGTGCAGGAAGAGAAACATTTTTAGCTAATAGTCTCAGTTTTTCGATAATATCACTTTGAATAGTTCCGTTTGGCAGTTCTATATCACTTTTTATACATGTCAGCGCATAAATATAATCCAAAATAGTATTCGCGACTTTCTCGCAAGAAATATCCGATGTGAGAATATTACGGAATTTCTGCACTGCGGCTTTCACATTTGATACCAAAATCAGTTTTACCAAATCGATTATGTCAGATTCATCGGATATTCCAAGAATATTCCTGACATCATCCATAGAAATTTCATTTTTATCGGAAATATTGATAACTTGATCTAAAATCGAAAGACTATCTCGAATAGAACCGTCAGCTGCTTTTGCAATTGCAGTTAAAACATCAGCATTTGCAACAACATTTTCCTGATTGCAGATTGTCGAAAGATGCTGAGCCAAAACATCAGTTTCTATTCTTTTTAAATCAAATTTCAGAACTCTCGATAATATCGTTTCCGGAATTTTATATGTTTCGGTAGTCGCCATAAGAAATTTTACATGTTCCGGAGGTTCTTCCAATGTTTTCAGTAGTGCATTAAACGCACTGTTGGACAACATATGGACTTCATCAATAATGAATATCTTGAATTTTCCTATTGTTGGCTTATATCGACAAGATTCGATAATTTCTCTTACATCATCTACTCCAGTGTTACTTGCAGCATCAATTTCGATAACATCTATTTGACTTCCGTTTGCAAAACTTTGGCACGATTCACACTTTCCGCATGGTTCAGGAGTACTATGTTCACATCGAAAAGCTTTGGCGACAATTCGTGCGATTGTGGTTTTTCCTACTCCTCGTGTTCCGGAAAACAACATTGCCGCTCCTAAACGGTTTTTCATCATGCCGTTCATTATTATCTTTACGGTGATATCTTGTCCGATTACATCAGCAAATCTTTGAGGCCTATATTTTGTGGCCAATGGAATATACACACTCATTTATGATCCATAATAATTTTTTTAGAAGGGCAATCAACCCGATTGGTGTTCACTACGGCTGCTTCCTTCCGAACCTGACCGAATTCGCGATCTTAATCGTCTGACTACCCATGCGTAAGTATAACAGAAAGAAAAACAGAAATAAAAAAGATAATGAATTGATGTTTGTTTTATGCTAGGTTAGCTGAGCTTATAAGAAGAACGAAGGAATAATAAATATGCTAGTTGTATTTCCCGGGCAAGGATCTCAAAAAATTGGTATGGGTGCAGATATATACGAAAAGTTTTCTTGTGCAAAAGAAGTTTTTCAAGAAGTTGATGATGCCATTTCATATAAATTATCAGATTTAATTTTTAATGGAACAGAAGATGAGCTGAAACTCACGCAAAATGCACAACCTGCAATTATGACGGTAAGTATGGCATTTGTAAGAGTATTAAGTGCTGAATTTGGCGTAGATGTTACGGAAAAAGCATCATTTTTTGCTGGGCATTCACTTGGAGAATATTCTGCGCTGTGTGCGGCAGGAGTTATTTCATTAACTGACGCAGCAAAAATTCTACGTGTAAGAGGAAAAGCGATGGCTGAGGCATGTCCGAACGGCGGAGCAATGGCCGCAATCATTGGTTTAAGTATGGATGACGTAGAAAAAATTGTAAACGAAATAAATTCTGATAGTTCATTTGTACAGATCGGAAACGATAATTCGCCGCGACAGCTCATTATCAGCGGACATGAAAATGCAATCGAACAGGCAATGACAGCAGCACAAAACGTTGGTGCAAAACGAGCACTCAAACTTGAAGTAAGCGGACCGTTCCATAGCATGCTTATGGAAAAGGCTGTAGAACCTCTTCAAGAAATATTAAACTCTGTTGAATTTAAAACGCCATCGAAACCAATAATAACAAATGTAACAGCAAAAGCAGAAACAGAAGGATTTAAAGACATTCTTATTAAACAGCTTACGTCAAGAGTACGCTGGACTGAAACAATTCAGTTTGCAAAAAACAACGGCGTAAACAAATGTGTTGAGATCGGTCCGGGACGCGTTCTTACCGGACTTGTAAAGCAAATAGAAGGCGATATGGAAACG
>CAJOEB010000147.1 GCA_905233775.1 uncultured Alphaproteobacteria bacterium
TATTATTATTTTATAGTGCAAGTTATTTTTTGTTTTTTTGTAAGGCGTCAGTGTCTCTAACATATGAGTTAGTAGAGTACATTGACGCCTTTTGTGTTAGTTAGTATGTATAAAGTGGATAAAACAAATGAGAAAATGTTTGTTTTTGTTGATTTTTGTATATATGTTCGGTTCATGTTCTTATACATGTTCGTATATATGTGCTTCAATGATAACTCCTGAGATGACTCCTGAAGAAGATGCGGATATTATATCGCAAAATGCTTCGCTACACACACAACTAGCAAAAGTGGAAACACTTGTGTCGGAAAGTTGTTCGATTGTTGCTACGTTTTCTGAAGAAACAAAAGATGCTTATCGAATAGATCCTATTAATATTATGCTTGCTGAAATAAATTTGTTGATAATCAGATATATGCAGAGATATGGAAAACATTCTGATGATCCAACAGAAGATCAAAGAGGTAATATAGAACAACTCAGTACGCCAGATCAAAAGTTGGTAAGAGGATTAACTGCAAAAATTATGATGGTGGTAACTCCTTATATTCTGAGTAACGAAAGTTTTGAAGAAAAACCAATGCACATATTGGTCACTCAAAAAGCATTGGAAAGTTCTCTTCCTTGGTTAATTACGCAAAAATCGTCCGCAGAAAAAACTCAGGATGCTAAACGATCATTTATTGAACAGGAAGATTCCTCTTCAGAAGCCGAGTTAAAACAGGAAGGACCATTAGAAATAATCTTTTTTTTAGGATCGAATATTCCGAGTCGAATATTTTTAACAAATCTTATTAAAGAGTTTCAGCAAAAACGTGATGAAAGAAAAGAACATCTTACTGCGTTGTTAAAAGAGCAAAAATTGGATCCTTATATAGAACCGTTACCGCATTCATCTTCATCTTCTGCCAAAAATAAAAGAAAACGATTGCGAACCTTATGGGCAAGGAATATAGAGCTTTTAGCTCAATGTTATGCGGAAGAAACAGAAATTTTTGTACACGATTATATGATGGATTACGATATTCATTGTAGTATACCTGTTTTTCAAGAGATTATTACTAAACAAGAGTTGAGACTATTAGGATGGCCTATGAGCCTGGAATTATCTTATGCAATAAATCCGGCTATTCGTGTAAAGAATGCGGCAATTTGTCGTGAATTACGAGAAGAGAACAAAGATATTGATAAGGATGTGCAATTAATACTTGAACGATTAGGAACAGTGAGTGATGATATAGCCACTTCCTCCGGTGAAAACAGTACGGCACCTGATAATCTTGATAATATTGATAAAATAGAGGATTTGATATCTTATATGAACACAGCTAATGCTAATTTAGAATGGTTATTGGAAAAATTAGAAGTTGAAAGTAAGAAATGCGATGAACAAATCGCAAGATTGGAAACTACTTCTTCAGTTTTACACGATTTCATAAGAAAAAGGACTCTTCCGACAATTGATGGGGACATATTTAAAGTAACTCCTTCAGATGATTGATGTGTTGATATATTGATATTTTATGTACACCGTATCGGATATATTATAAATTTTTAGCTGTACAAAAAAATCCAAAAACTTTGTTGACATACATAAATATATTGTTTATATATTAGTCATGTAATATTAAATGGAGATAAAAATGAAAAAAATCATTATATCAGTTATACTTGCAGTAAATATATTGTCATCAGTTGACGCATCGAGAGTTGTGATTACCCCCCCCCTTCATGAACAACACATGACGGCAGAATATTTTGTCTCACTTCCGAAAGTTACACATGCTATTTCTCCGCAAATAGTAACTCATATGCTCGCTAATACAAGAAATATAGACGAAAAATCCGCATCCGCTTTTGATGAACCTTTGCCGGCAGAGTATAGCGATATTTCTGAAGAAATAAGGACAGATGCAAAGGCTTTTCTGTTAACCAAATTATTTATAGAAACATGTGCGACATTTTCTCTGGAAGAATATAAACTGGAAGATGAGAAATTTCCCCATCCAGAAGAAGCAAAAGCAAAAGAAGAAACAGAACCATCTTCATCTACTTTTCAAGCAAAACATAAGTCCTCAAATGAAGGTTTTCTTCAAGTTACTATACCAAAAGAAAGTGAGATTTTTTTGCGTTTATTCCATATAGCTAAGAACAAGCATGGAAAGCAACTGTTACATCTGCTTATAGCTCATCATAAGACAAACGAATCGCTTAGAAAGATTGCTTTTATGGAGCATGAAGGTATATCATTAACAAGTAATTCAACGACCTATAATTTAAAAATGCTGGTAGTACGTAAACAAGAAGAACCTATTTTTGTTTACAGTGCTGAAGGAGAGTTTATTCAAGCTGTTTTTTCTTACGAATTATCTACTTATCATGAGTTATTACATATTTTACATGAATATGAGTCTCCTGACGAAATAAGAGAAAGAAGAAATAATCCTGTTCAGTTTCGAAAAACTAAAACAATATCAGTAGATCCTAACAAACTTAAAGTCGCACAAAAGTTGTTTACTATTAATGGATCAGCAGAAGTGTTTAATATAATTAATCACAATGGTTCAGCAATGCCATATTCATATATTGATATGATAAAAAACTTATATTTCAATTTTCAGAATGATGAAGAGGTTTATACGATGTTTGGAATAAAACTCAATAAAGAAGGAAAACTTGTCAGAGATGAGCTTGCAGAAGCGACTTTTTCAATGGAGGAATATGGTTGGACTCGTCTGTTGCATATGGAATTTATGAAAGATGGAATTATTGACTTTAAAGTCGGCAGAATTA
>CAJOEB010000148.1 GCA_905233775.1 uncultured Alphaproteobacteria bacterium
CTTTTGGATTATAAAGTATTAGAGGTTTGAATGGCTCATATCGATGTTATTAATGGATAAAGCAGATAATTTTCTAAAACATTATTTTGGCGATCAATCATCCTTAGTCGCGATAACGCTCTTATTACTTTTTCTGACAGGTTGTTCCACTCGAGATGAATTTCCAAAAGGAAAATATTGGCATGCAGGAACAGAGCGTCCGTATGTTATTCATGGGGTCAGGTATTATCCGCAAATCCATTATCAATATGATGCAATAGGATATGCAAGTTGGTATGGATACGATTGTCATGGACTATCGACTGCGACGGGACGCCGATTTAACAAAAATGCCATGACAGCTGCTCACAGGACTCTTCCACTTCCTTGTGTCGTTCTTGTTGAGAATTTATCTAATGGCAGGAAAGTTAAACTTTTGGTAAATGACAGAGGACCGTTTGCAAAAACGCATAGTCGTATCATTGATGTTACCCAAAAAGCCGCAGAAGTTCTTGGTTTCCGCGCAAAAGGATTTACAAAGGTACGTGTTACATGTTTACCAAAAGAAAGTCGTGTCGCCGCTATTAAATATAAGCGAAAGCCATATCCGGCATGTCCTCAAAGATAATTTTTTTAATTTAATGGAGATTGTAATGAAGAGAAAAGTAGGAATTATTGGTATAACCGGAAAAGTCGGAACTATTTTATCCGAAATAATAGAAAAAGATGCTGATTTGGAGTTGATTGGTGGAACATCCAGCAAGTCAACAAACGCTGATTTTGAAAATATCGCAAAAAATAGTGATGTGCTGATCGATTTTTCTGTTCAGATTTCTACTATGCAAGTTATAGAAGTTGCTAAAAGATTTGGAACCCCATTCATATGCGGAACTACAGGGATATCTGAAGAAAATTTGAAAAAAATTGAAGAATATTCGAAGAAAATACCAATTTTTTATGCTTCTAATTTCAGTATAGCAGTACATCTTATGGCCGCAATGTTGAAAAGATGTTCCGAAGTATTATCAGGATATGATATAAGTATTATAGACAAACATCACAAGAGCAAAAGGGACGCACCATCCGGAACAAGTCTTTTCCTCGCTAAGCAACTTAAAAAAGAGGCACAAATGTTATCAGTTCGTTCCGGCAATATTCCCGCAGAGATGATATGCGATTTTTGCGGGGAAGATGATATGTTGACGATTTCGCATCGTGCTTTTGGGCGTACTGTTTTTGCTAAAGGAGCCGTTGCATGTGCGAAATGGATTATAGGGAAGAAATCCGGTATGTATTCAATGGAGGATTATATTGGTGATCAACAACAATAAAAATGGCTGTATAAAAAAACACAGTAGTATAAGATACAGTAGAGAAATGTTTCAAAACAAACAAATAGCCGTTGAAATTTGCAAAAGATTATCAGAACATATTCCAAATCCGAAAAGTGAGTTACAACATAGTTCTGCATATACTTTTTTGATTGCTGTTGTTATGTCTGCACAAACTACAGATGTCCAAGTAAATAAAGTTACCAAAGATTTATTTAAGCAATATCCGACGATCGACGATATAATAAAACTTGGTCAAGAAGGACTGCAGGAAAAAATAAAATCGATTGGTTTTTATAAAAATAAATCAAAACACATTATAGAACTGAGCAAAATTTTAAAAGAAAAATACGGCGGAAAAGTGCCAAATAACCGAAAGGATTTAGAAAGTCTACCTGGTGTTGGGCGAAAAACGGCAAATGTGATTTTGAATGCGTTATTTGATCAGCCAACGATCGCAGTTGATACTCATGTGTTGCGTCTAAGTAAACGTCTTGGATTCTCTGAAAGTTCTGATCCTATAAAAGTTGAAGCGGATTTGGAAAAAATCATCCCTGATAAATACAAAAACCACATTAGTAATTTGTTGGTTCTGCATGGAAGATATACCTGTAAAGCACAGAAACCGCAGTGTAATAATTGTATACTGAAAGATATCTGTTATATGATCAAAGGAGAAAGAAAAAAAGAAGATACAAATATATAAATTTAATATTATAAATAGGTAATTGTTATAGTTAGGCTCCAGACCAACATTTTTTTTGATTTTACTTTTTTTCAAAGACCGACTTTTCAACAAAAGTAGCGAAATTATTATCTATGTGATAAAATCTAGCCTCACTTTCTTTCAAATACAAGATGAATTTATCATTGGTTAAACCGTTGAATTTTGAGAGGTGTCTTTTGGCATAGTTCCAAAAGCACTTAATACCGTTGACGTGGAACGTACCATGGGCACATTCGTTTTCATGAAAAAACACTCGATAGTGATTGTCGCCATTGAGGACCAGACCGTCATAAGCTTTCCAGCCGTCAGTGTGAATCGTGGAGCCTTCGAGAATTTTTTCCTGAATAATCGGCATTAACTTTTCTCGAGAGCAATTCGAAACAACCGTTAAAAACACCTTTTCATTTCTTTTCAAAAAGCCCGAAAATAGATGTTTTACCAGCCGCTCCGCGACCTCTTTTGTCTCTGATTCTGCGCGCTCCAACGTAACTTTCATCTAATTCGAATTCTCCCAATTCTTTTTCTTGTTTTCGCAATAAATGCTCTAACATTAGCCTCCTAAACTCGTTGTAATAGCTGTTAATCGTCTTGCGATTTAGCTTTAAAATTTCTGCTGCCAAAGTTTTTGTTATGTTTCCCCTGAAACATTTAATGACTTTTTTATCTTACATTTGCTTAATCTACTGTATCTCATGCATGTATACATACATCTCTCCTAAGATAATGCTCTATAGCCTTTAGTTATATAGTTATGATTTATTAATTATAAAACACTCAATATTTTTACTTTTATAAAGTTCATGCAATAAACTATAGTTTCCTACAATAATAGTTTCCTAAAATAAACGAAATTGAAATTTCTCAACTGATAAGATGCTTTTAGCTCATTATTTCTTAATCTTTTAAACAAATTACAAAGTAATCTGGTGAAAGAATTACTAATTGATTACGGGAAAAAGTCCGGGTTTTGGAACTATAACTAGTTGATAACTAAAAACACCAATATCAGTAGTAAGTGCTCCTCCACCTATGTGCGGGGTTATTATTATAAATCCCAATTTAGACTTATTGAAACCTGCGCT
>CAJOEB010000149.1 GCA_905233775.1 uncultured Alphaproteobacteria bacterium
AATAACGAAACATTTTTACGGAAACATGGTTTTGATACAAATTTTTCTTATCAATCCTATCTGAAATTACCATAGAATAACATTGTTTCAAAAACGATCATTTAAGATACAAAACTGCAATGCTGTATTTTTCAATAAAAACTGTTTTTAGTTCTAATATTTCCAAAATGCCGTTTGAAATTGCGACAAATTACCGACCCCCTCCCACCAATCTACTGAATTTAGTTTGCTTTTATTAAAAATGCGCTACTATATTTATTACTACCACAAATTAGTACTATTCTTTGTTCAATAAAAGTATGTATGAAATAATATAGACTTAGAATCTCAGATAATATTTTGAAGGAAAAGCTTAATGGCAAGCGATATTGATGAAAATCCTAAATAGTACGGAAAAACGACAACTGCTTCTCATATAGCGCAAAGTATTTTATATATGCAAGATCCGGAGCAAGTAAAACAAATTTATTAAGTATTGAGGGAGAACGAATATGAAACAAATTATAAAAAGTATATTACTGATATTAGTGATAGTATCGATAAATAACATATATGGAAGTGAGTATTTTCAGAAATTAAGTAGTACTCAAGAAGTAATGGAACCTATATTAAATGATATTGGATATACTGAAACCGAAAGACAAAGGATCTGCGGAACACTAGATTTTAATGAACTAGCAATTGTTTTAGAAAGTATATTTGAGAAAGGAAAAGCAGCTGTTGATGCAGAAAAAACAAGCCTAGTAGAAGCAATGCTTATTACGTTATACATTCCTGATCCTGTACTAAATATAAATGGTTATTTCGATCATTTTTGTAAGGAATACGTTGATAATTTGAAGTTTAAAGATGGTATGATAGAATTTATAACGAAAATTACTTTAAATGGAAGAAGTTTATATACTCAACTATTAGAGTATTTTTCAAAAAAATACGGAGATACAGATATAAAGAGTAGCATAGAAAAACTGTATTCTTAACATTGAAAGGAAAGTACTTTGCCACCAAAAACAGCGAAAAAAGAATTATCGGATTATGAGAAACTAGAAGTAATAAGAGGAAAAATATATAATGACCTGCTTTTAGAATATTCTTTAAAAAACGGATTTAATGAAGAACGAGGAGGCGTAATAAATGGTATCACGCCTGAAAGGGATAAAAAAGTAACTGACCATTCTTTAGGATCACATGTCGATATTCTAAAATTTGCTTCAGGCACAACAGACAAAATCAATGGTTCTTATAATCATATGTGGATTGGTAATAAAGCTAATATTACATCAGAGGATTTTTTGGAATTTAATAAGAAAATAATGAAAGCTATAAAATTAGAAACCGATATTTATAGAAGAGAAATACCACAAGCAAATAAATCTGTAGGAGGTAATCCTAGTTATTATAATATTACGTTTCCGCTTAGATATGGTAGTCCTTATTTTCCAAAAACACAAGGAAATATTAATGCGGCAGAACTAATAAGAGGCAGAACCTTAACAGGTTTTACGATTTACTTTTATCACAAAAAAGATGATAGAATAGATAAATTAGTAATGGATTCTATAGCGCCAAACTTTGAAGAAAGTATACAAGGACACTATTTAAATGAGGATGGCACGATAACACCAATAAAAAAAAGATCGTTAAGAGATATTACTGGAGTTCATTAATAAATATTAACAATAATAATAACCTTCCTACTTTCAAAGAACCGCTAAACCACCAAATATCAAGAGATACTTTACCAAAGCTAACACTTATGCAGAAAAACTAAAAAAATTAATGAGTATCTCTCGAATTTAAATGTATTTTTTAGGCTATTTTGATTTTTGGAACAATTCTATTTATTGGTGTAACATGTACTATATAATATTATCATAAATTGTATCTAAAGGAGAAAAATATGAAAATAAAGCATATTATTTGGTTATTACTACTTACCGTTCAATCTGTGAATTGTGTATTTGCACCTGTTATATTTGAAGCAAGGGATAAAATAGCAACTATAATGAGTGATATTAAATATACATATATAGAGCGAAGAGAAATTGTAGGTACACTTAACCCTGAAAAAATTAAAGAGGTTATAGATAATATTTATAGTTACGGAAAAGCAGAAATAGATAAAGGAAACATTAAAATCGGTGCAGAAAAACTCAGTATTATTGAAAGCATCTTTGTAACATTATGGCAACCAAACTGGGTTCTTAACACAGAAGGTGATTATGAATGTTATGATTTTGATTTAACTGTCGGTCCATATATTTGTTCTTGGAAAGAGTTCAGCAAAGCTACATTAGATAAAGGAAGAGAAGCTTATTCTCAATTAATAGAATATTTTGAAAAAAAAGGCGGAAATAAAGATAAATTGCTTAAACATACGGGTATAGGTTCCATAATATAGAATTATTACTTTATCCTTAAATTACGATATCCTGTTGTTATAGTTAATACAGTGAGAAACTTTTTATGCCTATTGATTTTGATTTTGTAAACAAAATAATAACTGATCTTGCGGGTTCAGGTGGATATGAAATACTAACTGGACAAAGAGGTGGAACAACAACCCAGGAAAGCGTTATTGATCATACTATTAACGGTCACATTGAGAATGCTGTAGGAACGGATCCAGGCAAAAAATGGCAAAGATGGGGACGAATGGCTGCAAGAGATCTTCATGATGAAAGTTTTAGGGTAAGCTTTGCTGTTTTCAATAAACGGATATTTCAGCATATATATGAAACGGGAAAATACACTCAAGCTTCTATTGTTAGAGGTA
>CAJOEB010000150.1 GCA_905233775.1 uncultured Alphaproteobacteria bacterium
AACTATATTCATTTATTTGACGAAATTAATCTATCTCCGCTTTTATTTACGCTAAATGTTATTTTTATCGTATTTTGTGGCAGAAATTCGTCTATTATTTTCGGCCATTCAATAATCGTAATACATGTTTCAAATGCTTCTTGCAGTCCTAATTCAAAAAATTCTTCACGATCTTTCAAACGATAACAATCTACATGCCATATTTCCGTTTGATTTTCGCTGTTGTACGTCTGCACAATTGTAAATGTCGGACTGGATACATATTTAACACTAGGCATCAACGTTTGTATCAGAAATTGTGAAAATGTTGTTTTTCCACTGCCGAGATCTCCGGTTAACGCAAAACATTGTCCTGCTTTAGCAAATGTCGCGAAATATTTCGCAGCTTCTTTTGTATCGTCTAAAGAACGACAAACAAATTCTTTCATTTTGCATTAAGTTCCTGTTCAAGTTGCTTGGGATTACTCAGCAGAAGAGAAATACTGTCTGATATTTTCGTGGAAATTTGAGAAATATGTATCGCTTCTTCAGGTTCAAAATCGTGCAATACATATGAAGCAACCATCGATTTTTCCGGTGGACGATCAACTCCAATTCTGATGCGCCAATAATTCTGTCCGATCAAACTATCTATGCTTTTGAGACCGTTATGTCCGCCGTTTCCTCCTCCTTTTTTGATTTTTACTCGCGCAAATTCTAAATCTATATCATCATGAAAAACAAAAATATCTTCAGATTTTATTTTGTAAAAATCCCTCAAAAATCGCACGGCACGCCCTGATAAATTCATATATGTCAGAGGCTTAGCCAACAATATTTTATGATTATCTAATGTAAATGACGAAATTTCAGCAAATGATGCCGCTTTTTTAAAAGAAGAAGACGCAACAGCCTTAGCTATCGCGTCTATGATCATAAAACCAACATTATGACGATTGCCTTCATACTGTGATCCCGGATTTCCCAGACCAACAAATAAAATACAATCGCTCATTTCTTACAAAACTACGATGCTGCAGGAGTTTGTGCAGACGCTGTTGATGTTGTAGCCGTCGCTTCTCCTTCTGTTGAGGTTGACGAGCTCGTTGTTTCATCCGCTTTCATTATTGTAGGAGCAACAACCGTCGCAATCGTGAAATTTTTATTTCCGGCAGGTAATGTTATGCCTTTCTCCAACTTAACATCGTTTGCGTGAACCGTATGATGGAACTCAAAACCAGTCAGATCAATCTTAATGTTCTCCGGAATTTCCTCAGGATCACATACAACATCGATTTCATGAACTAACACGTTCAAAACACCACCGTTCTTCAATCCTGGAGATAAAGTCTCATTTATAAACGACAATGGAACACGAACTGTAATCTTACTTCCTTTGCTGACTCTCATAAAATCTACATGAATAGGACGATCAGTAACAGGATGAAACTGGACATCTTTTGCGACAAACTTCTGTCCTTTTTTATCGACCCCATTGATCTCAAAAACCGTAGAAAAGAAATTACTTTTATTAACGTATTTATCTAACAATTCTTTCTTAATACAAATTGATTCAGGTGCTTTTCCATCGCCGTAAATCACACAAGGAATAAATCCTTGATTTCTGTAACCATTTGAAGCTCCTGTGCCGACATTTTCTCTTTTATTTGCTTCCAAAACAACTGTAGCCATCGCCGTATAATTCCCTTTTTATGAAACAGCGCACAAAAACTGCACGCTCGCGTTATGATACGCAACAAATCGGCTGTACTATACTACGGATCGTGTCAACTAGCAATGAATCAATTGATATTTTTCTTATTTTAGACGGGAAAACAATATCTTTCTGAAGAGAATCTGTTAATACTATTTCGGAAATATCAGATGAAGCGAGACGTTCTAGCGATCCTTTGGACAATACTCCGTGCGTACAATAGGCTACGACACCGCGAGCTCCCGCTCTTATAAGGGCTTCTGCTGCATGACAGATTGTTGATCCGGAATCGATCATATCATCGATTAATATGCACAATTTATCTTTGACGCTACCTATCGGATCAATGCGTTTTAACTCTCCGAATACAGTTTTTGCTTTGTTGCAGATAATAAAATCACATTTTAGAGAGCGAGACATATCATAGGCACGGCGTACTCCGCCTAAATCAGGAGAAACGAGCACTATTTGATCAAGCGAATTGTATTTATCGGCGATGTCACGCTCAAAAAGCGTACGTGCACTAATGTGCTGCGTTGGTATGCGAAGCAACGGTTCGCTGTGGTTATCGATCATTATACATCTTGATATATTCATTGTTTCAAGCAGACCGGCAAACATGCGTGCCGCCATTGATTCGTTTGGATTTTGCTGATCTTGCCTCGCATATCCCATATACGTGAGACATAAAGTTATATCTTTCGCTGATCTAAGAGCATCTAAAAGCAAAAACAATTCTATCCAATCGTTATCGGTTTCTGTTGCCGCAATGACTGTCGCATGATCAATATATCCACGAAAAGAAACACAAATTTCTTTGTTGTTAAAACATCTCACATTTGGTTTTACCAGAGGAAGTTCCAATTTTTCAGAAACTAAAGTTGCAAGATCCGCGGAATTTCTTGTACATAAAATCACGACGCATTCTCCAATGACTTAAACACAAAAATACAAAAACATAAATACAAAACAAAAGCACACAAACAAATAAAGACGATGACGATATGATATGAGAAATTCGTAAATTCTTGGTTAAACAAT
>CAJOEB010000151.1 GCA_905233775.1 uncultured Alphaproteobacteria bacterium
ACCAGTCTTGACCTTTTGGGGTATAAATCGTTATATATATAAGTCAGAGGATCATAGTAAAAATCTATTCTTCTGATACTTTTTTATTTTTTTTGTTTTTATTTAAATTAAGGAATCTATCGAATGGATAAAGAAAAAGCGCTTGATGTTGCGCTATCACAAATAGAGAAAGCTTTTGGTAAAGGATCTATTATGAAACTCGGACAGCGTGGTGGCGTTGTTGAAATAGAGTCCATTCCAACGGGTTCTTTGGGACTGGATATGGCTCTTGGCGTCGGCGGTTTTCCGAAAGGCAGAATTATCGAAGTTTTCGGACCGGAAAGCTCAGGAAAAACAACGTTAGCGCTACACGCTGTTGCGGAATCGCAAAAACGAGGTGGAATATGTGCGTATATTGATGCGGAGCATGCTCTTGATCCGGTTTATGCAAAAAATCTTGGTGTTGATGTTGATGCTCTTGTCCTGTCACAGCCAGATACAGGAGAACAAGCATTGGAAATTGCCGATACATTGGTTCGCTCCGGAGCTGTAGATATTTTGGTAGTCGACAGCGTCGCCGCACTTGTTCCTAAAGCTGAAATCGAAGGAGAAATGGGCGATTCTCATATGGGATTGCAGGCGCGCCTTATGAGTCAAGCATTACGTAAATTAACAGCAACTGTCGCTAAATCAAATTGTATAATGATTTTCATAAATCAAATCAGAATGAAGATTGGTGTATTTTTTGGTAATCCGGAAACGACAACCGGAGGAAATGCTCTGAAATTCTATGCATCTGTTCGCTTGGATATTCGAAGAATCGGGTCTTTGAAAGAAAAAGATCAAGTTATTGGAAATCAAGTCAGAGTAAAGGTTGTGAAGAACAAGGTCGCGCCACCGTTTAAGGTCGTTGAGTTCGATATCATATACGGAGAAGGTATTTCGAAACTCGGTGAGTTAATCGATATGGGATCCAAAATTGGTGTTATTGATAAATCCGGTGCTTGGTATTCATTAGGAGATCAAAAATTAGGTCAAGGAAAGGAAGCTACACGCCAATATTTGAAGGAACATCCTGAAGTTGCGGAAAAAATCGAGCAAATGATCAGAAATAGCGGAGATTTGGCAGCTGAAGCTACTACTTTCGATTTGTCTGAAGCTTAGTATCAACATTTTTGATATGTAAATACTGAAATACTGTATTTTGCTGTATGTTTGTGCTCTAATTAGATTGGTATTTACACACATGGATGGAGAATTAATTGCATGATTCCCAAGCATGTTCTTTCGGCGAGAAAATCTGGATATCTTTTTATAATATTAGGTGTCTGTTTATATGCTTTTTCAGACACCATTATGAAATATTTCATGCCGATATACGGTGTTAATCAGATAACATTTATTCGCACGATATCAAGGTTTCTTCCTTTACTTCTTTTCGCGATATATAAAGGTATAAATCCGCTAAAATCAAACAAAGTCGGCGAAAATATATTTCGATCAGTACTTGCGTCGGTCGCAACATATATGTATATGCTGGCATATCGATATGCATCCATGATAGATGTTGTGGTTGTCGGATATTCCAGCGCTATTTTTGTCATTCCTCTCAGTGTCCTTATTTTAAAAGAAAAATTATATGCGATAGATGCTTGGGCAGTCATAATTGGCTTTTTAGGAGTGCTTGTTGCATTCAGACCGGGATTGGGTATTTTTCAATTAGGAACTATGTTCGCACTAATGGCAGCTATCATGTCTGCATTAAATCAGGTCATTATAAGAAAACTCTCATCAACGGAAAACGAACTTACTATAATATTTTATCATCACATATTACTCATATTAATTTCGCTTACAGTTGGATTTCGCGGTTTTTCTCCCGTTATACTGGAACACGCCGTAATTTTATTTATAGGAGGGTTCATTGGTGTACTGGCTCAATACAGTATAATTCACGCTCTTTCAATTTCTACAAGTTCAAGTCTTGCATCTGGTACATACACAATGCTAATTCCGATAACTATACTAGATTACGTTGTTTACAATAAAATTCCGGATGTGTTCATAATTGTCGGATTAAGCTTAATAATTATCGGTAGTTCACTTATTCTCAAAAAAAGATCAGAAAAAATCGAATAAAATATCAAACATTTTCGGATTATTTACAAAAAAGTAACTTTAGTTATGTACGATAATCACGTTGGAGTTCTTTTAGTGTAGTTTTTGAGAACTCTTTAGAAAGTAGGTGACTCTATGATAAAGAAAGTTATTGATACTTTTAAAACTATGTTATTAGTTTTAGCTTGTATTTTGATCCCTTTGCTGGTTGGTATGTATTTTTTGAAATCTGCAGCAAAAGGAGATGCGACAAAGTGTGTTGATACCTTTATTGTGGATGAGGGTGCAGGACTTTCTAAATATATTGCGCTTCAATTCGAGAATGCTCCTGACTATATCGATTCGATATTTAAACGAGCAGAAAGTGGTATATCCAAAGACCAAGAAGAAACCAAAAAACATTTGAGTGATTTAGTAAAGGAAGATGAAAATCTTGCCGGTATAAATGTTTTCGGAGAAGATGGTAAACTTTTTGCAACTACACTGGAAGAAGTTCCGGACGATATAGATATGAAAGACGAAAATAACAAAAAGATAGAAGACAATATCATGTTTGCTTTGGAACAACTTGAAGATTCAAACGATATAGTTGTCAAATATCTTGTTCAGAAACCTGTTACATCCGGTGGAGAAGATATCTTTGAGGTGCTTATAAAATGGAATAAGTATGAAAATTACTTGCTAAATCTCAAAGAAGGTTCATTTCCTCGTATGTTTTATATAGTTTCTCCTGACTGCAAGAGATATGTTTCTATGAATTCGTTACCTTCTTCTAAAAGAAATATGCGAACTTCAGCTGCTCTCGGATTACATCTGGTACAGAAATTAAAGTCCATATCTGATGGTTTATCAAATGTAAAAGTCGATTCATGTACGTTCAGAGTCTATAAAGAACAGATAAAAATGCCTGAAAAGATGGTAGGAGAACCATTT
>CAJOEB010000152.1 GCA_905233775.1 uncultured Alphaproteobacteria bacterium
TGGTGCCGAAAAGAGGAATCGAACCTCCGACCTACTGATTACGAATCAGCCGCTCTACCATCTGAGCTATTTCGGCATATGCACATGACAACCAGCGACAACAACATAACAACATTCAGAAGAAATCCGCCGCAGAAAATATATAATAAAATATATAATACAAATAATGTATACATCCTGCGGCAGATTGCAAAAATGTGAAAGAACTATCTATCTTGAATAGAACTCGATAACAATATTCGGCTCCATAGAAACCGGATAAGGAACATCTTCCAATTTCGGAACATGAACAAATGTTCCCTTCAAAGCACTTTGATCAACATCTACATATGTAGGTAAATCACGTTCAGATGACTGCACTGCCTCAAGTATAACAGCGTTCTCTTTTGATTTCGCTCTAATCTCGATTACATCACCTTCACTAACTTGATATGACGCAATGTTCACAATCTTCCCGTTTACCATAACATGACCATGGCTTATAAGCTGTCTTGCAGCAAAAACCGTCATAGCGAACTTCATACGATATACAATAGCATCCAAACGACTTTCTAAAAGTCCGATAATATTCTGGCTGGTATCTCCGCGCATTTGGGAAGCTCGCTGAAATATTCTACGAAATTGTCTTTCGTTAAGGTTACCATAATATCCTTTTAATTTCTGCTTTGCGAGAAGCTGAACACCATAATCTGTAGGCTTCTTTTTATTACTTCCATGCTGACCTGGAGCGTAATTTCTTTCATTTACAGGACTCTTTGCTCTTCCCCAAAGATTTACGCCTAATCTTCTGTCTATTTTGTGTTTTGCGGCTATGCGTTTGCTCATTAAAACTACCTTTTCATATAAAAATCTAAGATAAACGAATGTTAATACATCAAGTTAAAATGTCAAGATATATCCAAAAAAATCAAAATTCTATTTTTTATAATCATTGCATAATCACAACATCTTTTGTAATAATAGGGGCATATTTTTTAAGATCATATTTTTTGGAGACTGAAGAAATGTCTGTTTCTATTGATGATGTGAAAAAAGTCGCACATTTAGCGAGAATAAAATTGGATGAATCGAAAACTGATGAATTATGCGGCAGCCTTAACAGTATCCTTCATTTTGTGGAACAGTTAAATGAAGTTGATTGCTCCAAAATCGACGATGATATGCAATACACAACAACATTACACGAGAGAGCAGATATAGCTGTACCTTGCGATCCGGCAGTAATGGACAATGCTCCGCAAAAAGAGTGCAATATGTTCGTTGTACCGAAAGTTGTTGGTTAGTTTTTATTGATTTTTGAGTTGATTTTATAATATTTGAATATTTCAAACGAAAAATTTTTTAGAATTTGCGGAAGGAAAAGGAAATTATGGAAAAAGTCCATATGACTCCTGAAGGTTATAAAACCTTGGAAGATGAGTTAAAAAATTTGAAGTTCGTCGAACGTCCGGCAGTTGTTAATGCGATTGCAGAAGCTCGTGCACTCGGAGATTTATCTGAAAATGCAGAATATCAGTATGCCAAAAACAAGCAAGGATTTATTGAAGGACGTATAAAAGAGTTGGAATCTAAACTTGCTCGTGCAGAAGTCATTGATATAACGAAATTAAGCGGCACAAGCGTAAAATTCGGATCAACAGTTACTATATGCGACATAAATACCGATGAAGAAATTACTTATAAAATCGTAGGCATAGATGAAGCAGATATAAAATCAAAACGTTTATCTGTAGAATCGCCTTTAGCTCGAGCGTTGATTGGTAAAGAAGTCGGAGACGAAATAAAATTAGTAACTCCGTCTGGTAAAAAAGAGTATGAAATCGTAGAAGTAGAATATAAATAAATATAAATAATATAAACAGAGTATAAATAAGTAAAATATAAGGGTAGTAAAATCAATTAAAAGAAGTAAAGAGAAGTAAAAAGCATTTTCGAAAGTTTTTTTGTAGGAGTTTGTAGGAGATAGTTGTTATGTTATTCGATCTAGATGGAAAAGTTGCACTTATAACAGGAGCTACAGGAGCAATTGGCGGTGCAATTGCGCGCTTTCTGCATAAACAAGGAGCAACTTTGGCATTATCAGGAACAAGAGTAAGTAACTTAGAAAAATTAGCCGACGAATTATCTGAACGAGTAAACTTATTCGCTTGTAACTTATCCGTCGCTGAAGCCGTGGATAATTTGGTTCCGAATGTAGAACGTTTGTGCGGACATGTAGATATTTTGGTAAACAATGCCGGAATAACAAAAGACGATCTTTTGATGAAAATGACAGATGAAGCTTGGTATAATGTAATGAGTATTGATCTTGAAGCACCGTTCAGATTAATGCGTTCTGCTGTACGAGGAATGATCAAGCGAAGATACGGACGAATTATCAATATATCTTCTGTCGTTGGAGCAGTCGGAAATCAAGGACAAGCGAACTATGCGGCAGCAAAATCAGGTTTATTCGGATTATCAAAAGTTGCAGCACTGGAACTTGCAACACGAAATATCACAGTCAATTGCGTTGCACCTGGTATGATCGCTTCCCCAATGGTTGACCAAATTCCGGAAGCGCATAAGGAACAGCTTGAAAAAAGCATTCCCGTCGGCAGAGTGGGATATCCTGAAGAAGTAGCGGCAGCTGTTGGATTTCTCGCGACCTCAGAAGCATCTTATATAACAGGTCATGTATTGCACGTAAACGGCGGAATGGCGATGATTTAGGATCGAAGTTTG
>CAJOEB010000153.1 GCA_905233775.1 uncultured Alphaproteobacteria bacterium
TGAAGCAAACGTTCATCAACTTTTGTAATAAGGTCTGAATTTTCATTAGATAACGTAATTTCGACATTTTCAGAGGCATTTTGCATGAAAAAAACCGCTTGTTTGCATATCTCATATAAATTAGATAGACGTAAAACAGGATCCGGAAGTTTTGAAAATTGTGTAAAGTTATCTATAAGACGTTTGATATCTCCGACTTGCCGCACGATGACATCAACAAGCTCAGAAAATGTTCCGCTGTCACTTGTAATTTGTGAAATATATTTTCTGCGAATTCGTTCGGCCGACAGTTGGATTGGCGTCAGAGGGTTTTTGATTTCATGAGCGACACGCCTTGCTATCTCAGACCAAGCTGCTTTCTTTTGCGCTACGATCATATTAGTTAAATCATCGAATGTTATTACAAATCTACTGAAATAGTCGTTTGATGTTTCAATATGTGCTACTTTTACCGAAAACAGTCGTTCATTATGATCTTTTTTATAGGTTATTTCCTTTGATAGAATTTCTTTTGAGTTATGAGTTGCCAGCATAGTTTCTATTTCCGGAATGATATTACAAATATGCTCTCCGAAAGATAATTGACGCCCAAGTAGTTTTTCAGCAGCATCATTCCATATATATATCGCGTTATTATCTATTCCGATTACTCCGGACGAAACTCCCGCAAGAACACTACTGGAAAATTTTATACGTTCGTCCAATTGTCTGTTGATTTTTACCAGATCTTCTCTTTGTTTATGTACTTGCGATATCATTTCGTTGAAAGTTCTCATAAGAATTGCGATTTCTTCATATGAACTTTCTTCAGGAACTCGGGCGTTTAGATCACCGGCTATAATATTTACGGAGGTATCAATCAAATTACTGACAGGCTTTACAATCCTCCATGAATACAATATTGCGACAACAATAGATCCGACAAGCAGCATTATACCAACGATAAAAAACATAAATATAAATGCAATTTCAAGAGAACTACGGTCTTCAAGCATCTGCCAATATTCATCGTATGCATGCCTGGCGTTACGTGCTTGCTGTAATATTCCCGAGTCTATATTTTTTTCAGCTATTAAATATAAATATTCGTTATTTTCTATCCTGAAACAAGATATTGCTCTTATTGTTTTATCGTTGTCTTCTCTATTGTTCAAAATAATTGAATTACGCTCTTTTAAAGAAGATATATCTTCGTCCCTTAGACTGAGGAAATGCAATGCGACACTATACTTCGAATGTGCAATAACGTTGAACGAAGCATCCAGCAATATTGCTGCTTTAAGATTTTTTAAGGCACATAAATCATCTAATACGAAATTGATATTTTTAGAGAACGTATCAAAATCTTGATCTTTTAACTCTGATAATTTATCTACGTGATACGTTAATGTCTTCGAAACAGCTGTACAGTCGCTGATTAGTTGGCGTTTGTGTTCATCTATGTAAGACTCTGCTACGTGCAATGATTCTTGTAGTACAGTTCTGTTACGCTCATTAAACCAAGAATCAATTCCATTATGGAAGAAAAATGCCGAAAAAAATGTCATTAATACAGTTGGAATAATTGAACTGAAAGAAAAGAGCAAAATAAGACGTATAGTAAGTTGTGATCCTTTTTTGTGTCTATTGCTCCATAAATCCAGAATTTTTTGACCGCCTAATAATAGCAAAATCAAAATAAATGCTATATCGCAATATAAAATCGAGACAATACTACGTGTACTTTCATGATACGAATCAACATTTGTAAGAAGAAGATAAGTAAAAAAGCAAGATACTGTTGATAAGACAAAGAAAAAGTAGGTCAGAAAATTCCTGACACTGGATTTTTTGAGAAAGCTCCAAACAATTCTTAATAACTTAATTATCGAAATGTTCGACATTTAACTTTTGCATTTTTTTTCGGAGAGTATTGCGACTGATCCCCAGTATTTTCGATGCCTGTGTCTGATTACCATCAGCGTATTTTAAGGTCACAGCAAGCACAACTCTCTCTACCTCATTCAATATTCGATCATATAATCCGGGAGGAATCGCTCCTTTTCCATGTGAAGCCAGATATTTTTCTAACTTCTTTTCAAGAACACTCGATAATCCTTCTTCCGGGTTTATACTGTCTTTTATCGGCATCTTCTTCTTATCGTATATCAAAAAATCTTTCAAAATGCGACTATGTTGTTTCTTTAGACGCAATTAAAGAGCTCTTTTCGTAAAATTCGAGCACTAATTGTCTTATAAGTTCAACATTTTCCGCTTTGTTTATGGACTCCCTAAAAGCGGAAGCACCATTTAAACCAGAACTATACCAACAAAAATGCTTTCTGAACACCCTTAAACCATGATATTCGCCATAAAAATCCAAAGTGTTTTGAAAATGACGCATAATAATTTTGCATTGATCCTCTAAAGATGGAGTCTTCGTTTGTATTGTCCGATTTTGCAGATATTCCATAACTTGTTTCAGAAACCACGGTCGTCCCAACGTTCCTCGACCTATCATTACGCCATTTGCTTTAGATTGGTTCAAAGCAAGGACAGCATCTTCAGCGGATCTTATATCTCCGTTGCATAAATACGGAATTTTGACGATCTCTTTCAGACGCTCTATTGCAGACCAATTCGCTTTTCCCGTATACATCTGACTTCGAGTTCGGCAGTGAATTGCAAGCATTTGAACACCGATTTCCTCGAATTTTTTCGC
>CAJOEB010000154.1 GCA_905233775.1 uncultured Alphaproteobacteria bacterium
CTATATTCCTTTATCAAAATATAACCACGTCACCATTTTTATAATCAATCGTTACATTTGAACCTTCATGCAGTTTTCCCACGATAATTTCTTTTGCGATAAAGTCATACAAATGTTTTTGAATGCATCTTTTAAGAGGTCGTGCACCGTATATTGGATCATATCCGATTTCGCTCAACCACTCTTTTAATGCATCAGTGAATGCAATAGAGATTTTCTTCTCGCTAAGGCGGTTTTGCAAATCTTTCAATTGAATTTCTACAATTCCCTTTAAATTTTCTTTCGAAAGATTATTAAAGACTACAATTTCATCTAATCTATTTATCAGTTCCGGACGAAAAGTGCTTTTAACAACGTTCATTACTTCATGATCTATAGTTTCTTTATCCAATGCCGTCTTTTGAAAAAATTCTGCACCAAGATTTGAGGTAAGTATAATTATTGTGTTCTTGAAATTAACATTACGTCCCAATCCGTCAGTTAAATGACCTTCATCTAATATTTGCAGCAAAATGTTAAAGACATCGTTGTGTGCTTTTTCAATTTCATCGAACAAAATTACCGAATACGGACGTCGCTTAACGCTTTCAGTCAATTCTCCTCCCTGTTCATATCCGACATATCCTGGAGGTGCACCGATCAATCTTGAAACCGAATGCTTTTCCATATATTCCGACATATCAATTCGGATCATGTTATTTTTATCATCGAATAAGAACAAAGCAATTGCCTTTGATAGCTCCGTTTTTCCAACTCCTGTTGGTCCCAAAAATAAAAATGAACCAATAGGCTTATTCGGATCAGAAATGCCGGCTCTTGAACGTCTGATGCAATCGGCTATTACGTTTATCGCTTCATCTTGTCCTACAACAGACTCTTTTAATTTTGTTTCGATAGACAACAATCGCTCTTTTTCTCCCATAACCATTTTTTCTACAGGAATTCCTGTCCATCTAGATACAACTACAGCTATATCATCTTCAGTTACTTCATTATGTTTTTTGATTTTAGCTTCTTTGTCTTGTAGTTCCGCTAATCTATTCTGCAAAGATGGAATAACACTGTATAAAAGCTCTCCTGCCTTTGCAAAATCAGCGTTTCTCTGAGAAATTTCAGCATTATTTCTCGCTTCTTCTATTTTGTTTTTGATATTTTTGATCTCATCGATATTTTTCTTTTCTAAGTTCCAGTTTGTATTAAGATCAAGAGATTTCTTTTCTAATATCTCCAACTCTGATTGAATTTTTTGCAGACGTTCTTTCGATGATGTATCTGTTTCTTTCTTCAAAACTTCTTGTTCTATCTTTAACTGCATGATTTTACGATCGATTTCATCTATTTCTTCCGGTTTAGAATCCAATACCATTTTCAGACGACTGGCGGCTTCATCCATAAGATCAATTGCTTTGTCCGGCAAAAATCTATCGCTGATATACCGATGCGAATAAGTGCAAGCAGCGATAACAGCAGCGTCGCTTATACGTACACCATGATGCAGTTCATATTTTTCTTTTAATCCGCGTAAAATGGATATGGAATCAGTTACGCTTGGTTCAGTAACAAAAACAGGCTGAAAACGCCGAGCTAATGCCGTATCTTTTTCTATATATTTTCGATATTCATCCAATGTAGTTGATCCAATGCAATGCAATTCGCCTCGTGCCAATGCCGGTTTCAGCATATTCGAAGCATCCATCGCACCTTCGCTTTGTCCTGCGCCAATTAATGTATGGATTTCATCGATAAATAGAATTATGTCTTCTTTCTCTGCAATTTCTTTTAATACAGACTTTAATCTCTCTTCAAATTCACCGCGAAATTTGGCTCCGGCAATAAGTAACCCCAAATCCAATGACATAATTTTTTTATTTTTGATTGAATCCGGTACATCTTGTTTTATTATTCGCGATGCTAATCCTTCCACAATTGCGGTCTTTCCGACGCCAGGTTCTCCTATTAATATCGGGTTGTTTTTTGTTCTGCGTGAGAGAACTTGTATCGTTCTGCGGATTTCCTCATCTCGACCTATCACAGGATCTAATTTCCCTTCGCTGGCCAGCTTTGTTACATCTTTTGCATATCTATTCAGAGCATCATATTCACTTTCAGCGTTTTCTGATTCAACTTTTTTATTATTCATTCTTAAACTTCCTATTCTCTTTTCTAAATTTTCTAAATTTCCGCCTGATTCTATAAATAGCGACTTAATAGGCTCATTAGAAAATAAACACCAAATCATATTATCCAGACTGATGAATTTATCGCCGTTCTTGGTAGCTCTATCCTCCATTTTCATGAATAATTGGGATAGTTCATTTGATAAAGTAAGAGATTGTTGCTCACCAAAGATCTCCGGAATTTTGCTTAATTTTTCATCACATAGATCAGAAAGTTTTTTTGCGTTTATCCCTTCCAAACATTTGTCAATAACATATTCTGATTTGCTATCTAAAATCCCTTTAAGCAGGTGATAATGTGTTAATTGCTGATGATGGGCTTTTAAAGCTATCTCCTGAGAACGTTGCAGCATTAATAAAACTGACTGCGTCATCATGTTTGGGTTCATTTTCAATCTCCTTTTATCTGACACATATATTATAGTACGCCTTTCAATGCTTCGAACATAAATTTTTTCATAAATTTCATAAAA
>CAJOEB010000155.1 GCA_905233775.1 uncultured Alphaproteobacteria bacterium
CAGTTATTTACAAAAGAAATGGTGGAGCGGATCATACCTAAAACATAACTTTTTTCTGGAGAGCCCGTAGTTGTTTTTCTTTCATTTTCAATAAGTTCCGCAAAAACAAATCAAACCGCTTACCGGGTCATATTTAAAACATAACTTTAGCGTACATATGCCGTTTTGCCTCTATAATAGCATGAAAAGTGAGGTTTCTCCTTACCTTTGGGTGAATATTTCAGCACAATCACCCTGAAAATAGTGCTTATAGTGTTTTTGTACTAAGTTTAGATATAGAAGGACAAGAAGTTACGACTTCAAAATACTAGAGTTTTATGAGTGTTATTTAAATCAGCTTTCTAAGTATGGCTTGGAATCATCGTCTTTAACCGACAATTCTACTCTCTGATTATCAGATAAAAAGCACACTAAATTGCTTCTGCAGTAACTCTTATTCCCTTGCACGTTGTTAGATTAATTCAAGTGGATGTATACTCAAAGTCTAATAACGAAAAAGTATGGCACCTATTATAAAAATAGCTTTAAAAGCATTTTAAATAAAACAATACTCCTTAAAAGACACAAAGTGTTGTGTTTAATACTTAGATATGATAATGTAAGCCGTATTTGGATTAATTTTGATTATGGCACGCAATAATTTACTACTAGAATCTCCGCCGTATATAGTGAAAAGCAAAGTCGAGCTCTTAGGAAGCAATTTAAGAACAGCTCGATTACGCAGGAATTTAACGATACAAGATGTCGCAACAAAAATCGGAGTGGGAGTTAAAGCTGTAAGAGATGCAGAATCTGGGAAAATTTCTACTTCTATTGGGATATATATAGCCTTGCTTTGGCTATACGATTTAATTTGCGAAGTGGATAGCCTTGCGGATCCTTTATCAGATGAAGTTGGTCTAAAATTAGATGAACTGAAAAAACCTCAGCGGGCGCATCACATAAAGCGAAGGATAGACAATGACTTTTAATGAATGTTTTGTTTATATTACATTACCTAATTGTACTGAAGCGGTCACTGCAGGTAAATTTCGCTTAATGAAAGAAAGAAACGGAATTTTTGTAGGACACTTTGTTTACGGAAAATCATATCTTGAACGTTCTGATGCAATAGAAATTGATCCTATTGAATTAAAGCTTACCGAAGAACAGTATGACACTGTTTTATTAAATGGCGTTTTTGGAGCGTTACGCGATTCATCTCCTGATTATTGGGGGCGTCATTTGATAGAACTGCATTGCGGTTACAATATTTCATCTGAAATGGATTATTTACTAAACTCACCTGATGATCGAATTGGCGCCCTTGGTTTTGGATTAAATAAAACACCTCCAGCTCCAATGAGAAGTTTTAATAAAAGAATTCAACTTGCTCAATTACAGGAAGAAGCGCAAAAAATTATTTCGAATAATGATGCATTATCTGATACGCAAATAAAAGAGCTGTTGATGATAGAAATGAGTACTTCTATGGGAGGAGCGCGTCCGAAAGCCGTTATAGAAGATGAAGATAATTTATGGCTTGCGAAATTTAACTCGCCGAAGGATCTTTGGAATAATGCGCGAGTTGAACATGCGATGCTAAAATTAGCACAATTATGTGGAATTGAACCATCTTACAGCAAGGTGATTTCAGTTGCAGATCAAGACGTTTTGCTATTAAAACGTTTTGACAGAGAAAAATCAGAAACAGGATATTTTCGTCACAGAATGATCAGCGCACTAACTTTACTAAAAGCAGATGACGATGTTTTAAAACGAGAAAAATGGTCATATATATCGATGGCTGAGAATTTACGAAAAATATCCTGTGATACGAAAAAGGACTTAGAGCAATTGTTTAGGCGGATGGTTTTTAACGCACTCATTACAAATAATGATGATCATTTGCGGAATCATGCCTTCATTGCAAAGAATAAGGGATGGCAATTGTCTCCTGCCTACGATTTAACGCCAACTCCTATGATCAGTACAACTCGTGATTTAGCGTTAGTATGCGGAAAGTACGGAAGATTGGCGAATAAGCGCAATTTACTTTCAGAATGCGGTTCATTTTTGTTAAATAGATCTGATGCTGAAAGAATTGTAGATGATATGCAAACAAAAGTAAAAAATTCTTGGTATGCGACGGCACGTGCTGAGGGAGTAACAGAAAAGGATTGTGAAAAAATAAAAACAGCTTTTGTATGTGAAGGTTTTAATGATGAAAATGAAAAGTTTTAAAATATTAGCTTTTCTTTCAAGATTGTAGCGATTAGAGATGTCATTTTACATTAATAATCGATATGATTTAATGGCATTTGTTTGGAGAATCTATGAGACAAGAAATTGACGCAATGTGGGATGATACCCCAGTTGATATTAGCACGGAAACAAATTTAATTTGGTCAATTGCTAATAAACTTAGAGGTCCATATCGTAGCGATAAGTATAAAGATGTTATTATTCCAATGACGATTATTCGCCGACTTGAATGCGCTTTAGAGGATACAAAAGAAAAAGTAATTGCAAAATCAGAGGCTGATCCTGATATTGCTCCTGATATGCTTTGCCGTGCATCCGGAATGCAATTCTACAATACCAGTAGATATACCTTGAAAAGATTATTAGACGATCCTGATAATTTAAGA
>CAJOEB010000156.1 GCA_905233775.1 uncultured Alphaproteobacteria bacterium
TGCGAAGCAGAAAACCATTATCGGGTCTGGGGTGATAACCCCAGCAAGATTTGCCGAAGGCAGACAAAACGAGCGTAGCGAGTTTTTGTCTGACGCAGGCGAATCTTGCGTTAATTATTGTGAATTCAAAATAATTAACGTTATGCCGAATTTTCAGTTATCGCGAATTCTGCGTTGGAAGCGTTGTATTTAGCGTGATTCTCTCGGAAAAATTCGACATAACGTTTCCCAATAGTGCTTCATATATAACGCCGTTTTCGAACCGATAATAAATGTGCGTTCAAAAATATTTTGAAAAAAATTTTTTTGCACACTTACTTTTGGCTCAAAATCGACGCTATATATGAAGGCTAAAAAATTTCCCTCGCTATATATGAAGGATCAAAAAAAGATGCCTTCACTATATACAACGGAGCGAAGCCGGATTTATACTTTTTCAGAAAAAAATCTAAAAAATTTTCAAAAAAAGTATAAAAAGGGGCTCTCAGCGTTGTATATATAGAGGGATGTTTTTTCCTTCATACTTTAGAAATTTGAAAGCACTGATTTTTACTTTTTCAAGAAATAATTTTGAATTAGTAAAAATCTATTGCCTCAAATTTCTATAAAGTGAGGGACAAATATTTCCCTTTACTAATAACAAACTTGGGATAGCAAAAGTAAACGCCTTAAAAAATATTTAGATGAAAATGTTTACATTTCGCTTCTTAGGTTTGTTATATATAGGAGGCGAGTTATGGATAAAGATAAAGAGAACAACATTATCCCACTATGGAACAAATACATCCTGACAGTTGAAGAAGCTTCGGATTATTATCACATCGGAACAAAAAAGCTTCGCTGTCTTGTGATGGAACATCCGAACGGAGATTTTTATTTGATGAATGGGAACCGCCTAATGATTAAGCGGGAAAACTTCGAGAAGTTCTTAAGTGCTGTTTCTTCTATTTAATTTTCCGGAAAAATATTTGGAAAAGAAAGATATCAATATGGAATCCGAGCCTATTTTCATGTTATAATCGTCATATGGATTTGGGCTCTCCTTTGAAAAAGAAAGGAGACAAAGAATGAGTGAAAAACGAAGAGATAACAAGAACAGAATTCTTCGTACAGGAGAGTCACAACGAAAAGACGGACGATATCGTTTCAAATATGTAGATGCTAACGGAAATAATCAGGACTTTTACAGTTGGAGATTAGAACCCACAGATCCGACACCTAAGGGTAAAAGACAAGATTTATCTTTAAGAGAAAAGGAAGCAAAGCTTTCGCAAGATATGAATGATGGAATTATTCCCAATGGAGATTATTATACGGTTACTTCTCTATGTGAGAAATACCTTTCTCTTAAGACCGGTTTAAGACCTAATACCCTTGCAGTATATAAGTCGGCACTGAATATGCTTAAAGAAGACCCTTTTGGAAAAAAGAGAATTGATAAGGTTCGCATATCTGATGCAAAACAGTGGATTATTAAGCTCCAGGAATATGATGGGAGAAGATATAGTTCGATTCATGTTTTAACAGATGTACTTCGACCTGCATTTCAAATGGCATACAATGATGATTTGATACGTAAGAATCCGTTTGATTTTGAATTATCATCAGTGATAGTTAATGATCGGGTTACTCGTGAGGCACTTACTGAAGAAGAGAAAGAAGCATTTCTTGAATTCATAAGAGAAGACTCAAGCTTTAGCAAATACTATGATGGAATATTCATCCTTTTTAATACCGGGCTTCGTATATCTGAGTTCTGTGGACTTACAAGATTGGATCTCGACTTTAAGGAAATGAGGATTAATGTCGACCATCAGCTTCATCGAAGAAGAGATATGTCCTTCGAAATTAATAAGACTAAGACAGAGGCAGGGTGTAGATATATCCCAATGTCTCCGGAAGTTGCTAGAGCATTCAAGAGAATCTTAAGTAATAGGAAGTCGCCTAAGATTGAGCCTATGGTTAACGGATATGTTGGTTTTCTCTTTTTAGATAAGAATAATAAACCAATGGTAGCACTACATTGGCAAAGGTATTTTCAGCGTATACTGGATAAGTACAATAAGACACATAGGACTAAGCTTCCGAAAATAACTCCTCACGTATGCCGTCACACATTTTGTACCAAGATGGCAAAGAGTGGTATGAACCCCAAGGCCTTGCAGTATATCATGGGGCACGCGAACATTTCAATAACCTTGAACACCTATACTCATGTCAAATATGAAGATGCAAAAGAAGAATTTGACCGACTGCTAAAGGCAGAATAATTCGCGCTGATTCGTACCACGATTTTTACCACGATTGCCGGACAAAACTTGCCAAAATATACCAAGATTTGACAAAAAACTGACTGGGGAACAGAATTGACAAACGGTACGAACCCTTGAAAGCAAAGGAAATACGAGGTTTCCAGCGAGATGATCAAGATTCAGTTCATATAACTTACACTTATATATACACATTTAAAATGTAAAATGCGACATTTTTCTATAACCAGGCTCGTCTTGTCAACTTTTAATCCCTTATACATCCAACCGGCAAAACTATAACACCATTCTCAGTTATATAAGACATAGGCGCATTTGCGCAAATCACTATAAGT
>CAJOEB010000157.1 GCA_905233775.1 uncultured Alphaproteobacteria bacterium
ATAATTATGAGATGGTGGCATATCAGATACTCTATCCTCAAGTATTTCTCGAAATGACGGACGTGATTTTATCCGTACATACCATTCTTTTGCCAATGGAAATTGTTCCCATTCTATTGAACCGACATAATCAACGCATGAAATTTGCGCAGCGGCAGCCATATCGGCAATTGTTAATTCATTTCCCGCAAGCCAATTTCTGTGATCCGCAAGCCAAGAAATATGCTCCATATATGTTTTTAGCGCAAGTGCTCCTTTTCTTATGCAAGAAGAATCAGGCGATCTATTTTCTGTATGTTTCTTAAAGATTTTTTCAAAAATAATCTGTTTTGTCACATCCATAAAAAACATTTCATTAAATAACTGAGTAATACGCCGTGTTTCTGCTCGTTCTCTGAGACTTGTTCCAAGAAAAGACTTTGTTTTATAAACCTGTTCCAGATGCTCTATGATAGCATACCATCCTTCTAACACCGTACCATCTTTATCAACAAGTGTAGGAATATCAGATTGCAGCGAATATTCTGAAAAAACCTTTTTTCTGTCCCAAGGCAGTTCTAATACCAATTCATGTTCAAGAAATCGCTCTTTTAAATAGATCCTTACAAACCTACTAAAAGCGTCCAATGGATAATGGTATAAAGTTCTCATTTCTCAGAAAAAAATACAATAAATAATAATTACTAATTTTCGACAGTTATATCAGGTGCGTCAACAGCTTTCATCCCAACGACATGATATCCGCAATCAGAATGAATAACTTCGCCGGTAACACCTGATGATAGATCACTAAGCAGAAAAACCCCTGTTCCTCCGACATCTTCTAAAGTAGTATTCCTTTTCAAAGGTGAATTATATTGGTTCCACTTCAAAATATATCTGAAATCACCTATTCCGGCAGAAGCAAGTGTCTTTAACGGACCGGCGGAAAGTCCGTTTACTCGGATATTTCTGTCGCCAAAGTCTACCGCAAGATATTTTATGCTGGCCTGAAGCGCAGCTTTCGCAATACCCATTACATTGTAGTGGGGCATAACACGTTCTGCTCCAAGGTAAGTTAATGTTAGCAATGACGCTCCATCGTTTAAGTAATCAGATGCATGCTGACATACAGAAGTAAATGAATAACAAGAAATATCCATTGTATTAAGGAAATTCTTTCGAGTTGTATTCACATATTTACCTGTAAGCTCTTCTCTATCAGAAAAAGCAATAGCATGAACAATAAAATCAATCTTTCCGAACTTTTCTCCTAATCTTGAAAACAGATTTTTCACGCTCTCGTCATCAGAAACATCACATTCCATCATTTCGATATCTCCAAGAGACTCAGCGAGCGGTTTTACTCTTTTATACAAAGCTTCTGATTGATAACTAAAAACCATTTCAGCGCCATTTTTCGCAAGAGCCTGGGCAATCCCCCATGCCAATGAACGTTCATTTGCGATCCCCATAATAACGCCTTTTTTTCCTTCCATTAATTTCATAATTTTTATTCCTCCCATAAACTAATTTGTTTCATTTACTACTTTTTTTAAAATCGGTGATGGTCTGAATTTTAACGATTTTCTTGATGAAATAACCGCCTCCTCCATGGTTTTCGGATTTCGTCCCATGCGTTCTTTCTTTTGCTTCACCGAAAATGTACCAAAACCCGAAATTTTTACCGCCTCACCATTTCTTAAGGCAGAAGCAATTTCTTCAAGAACATCTTCAATGATTTCTGTTGCATTAAATTTACTTACTTTGAACTCACTGATTATAGCATCCGCGATATCTGATCTTGTAAGTGTTTTCTTTTCACTATTCATTCTCACCTTCCTAAAAATTCAATTTGAAAACCTTATTAAAGCAGCTCCCCAGGTTAAACCTGCTCCCATAGAAAGCAATACAACATTTTTTTTCGTAAAAATATCATGCTTTACTTCATTTAGAGCTAAAGGAATAGAGGCCGCAGAAGTATTGGCATGTTTATTTACGGTAACTACAACCTTTTCTTTTGCAATACCTGATTCTTCTACTATTTTATCGATAATTCTTGCATTGGCTTGATGTGGAATGAGTAAATCTACATCTTCAATCGAAAGATTATTATAAGAAAGCAGCTCTTGTAATGCCTTATTCATTTTTTCAATTGCGAGACGAAAAACTTCTCTTCCATCCATAATAGCGAAACCGGCATTTTGGGTTGTCGAAACCCCTCCAGACGTTTTTAATTGATCCACAAATTCACCAGCAGATTCTATTTTGCAATATTGCACCCCCAAATTCGTGTCCTGAGCTTGAACCACCACAGCCCCTGCTCCATCACCGAATAACACGCAAGTTGATCTGTCATTCCAATCAAGAATTCTGCTAAAAGTTTCTGAACCAATGATCAATGCGCATTTAAACTTTCCGCATTTAATATAAGAATCGACTATATCAAGAGCATAAACAAAACCACTGCAAGCAGCATTTATATCAAAAGCAGCACCTTGTTTGATACCTAATTCTCTTTGAACGATCGTTGCTGTAGCCGGAAATGTCAAATCACCCGTTGCAGTAGCCACAACAACCAAATCAATATCATTTGCAGAAATTTTGGC
>CAJOEB010000158.1 GCA_905233775.1 uncultured Alphaproteobacteria bacterium
TTAATTGATTAGTTAATCGGTTGGTTAGTCGGAGTTAGTTTTATATTTTTTACGGCATATCATCATGCACACAAAATACAAAGGGATATTAGGTGAAACCATTGCTGCAATATATCTTATATTTAAAGGATTTTGGATTATAGAAAGACGTTTTAAAACTCGTTGTGGTGAGATAGATATAATCGCCATAAAAAACGATATAGTCGTATTTGTTGAAGTAAAATCTCGAAAAAATATAGATCAATGTTTCAATGCTATTAGATACAGACAACTTCGGCGTATTCAAAATGCATCGCAAATTTTCTTGAAGCGTAATCCTAATCTAATGAAACACCAAATCCGATTTGATGTAGTTCTTATATCGGATTGGTGTTTGCCATTACATATAGAAAACGTAAGTCAATTCTGATCGCATTCAAATTCAAGAATACTGAAATTCAATAATAATACTACTACTTATGATGATGTTTGATTTGACGATGTTTGATCATCAGAATGAGTTAAATTCGGTGTTGATGTAGATGACGATGCAGATGACGTACTTCTCCCCATCTCCATATCAGATGAAGAAGACTCCGACAATGAGCTAGTCGCATTAAGTTTCAGTCTCTGTACAAATTGCAATGCTTTTGCTCTTTTTTCTAATTGTCCGCTCATGACAACCATATTGTATGCCATTCTCTTGAGTTTCTTTTCCTTGCAATACTGATGTGTTTTTGGAAGAAATGCACCAAAACCGGCTGCTACACCACTAGCTGTTGCAAAAGTAACAGCGTTTTGCGGAAACACATTAGCGAGAGCTGCACATGTTACTATTGTAAGATATGAGAAATTGCGCGAAGTTCCCACTATCCACTGTGCTAATCCCCATCCTGCTGTTACCCAATCATACATACCATTCTTCAGTTGAGCATTTGGCGATGCTGCTTCCATATCAGCTTGCGCGATTTCCTCATCACTGAGCATATTTTCCAAGAATTTACAACTTTCAACTGTTTTGTCTAAATTTTCATTTATACCGAGAGATTTCAAGAATGGTACATAATCCCTTCCACGAAGTGATAATTGAGCGGTTTGTGGTCTTTCAGAAGTTGGTATTCTCATTTCTAATAATTGAGATGGAAGATCTGTTATTTGGCTCATCTCTTGCAAACGAGGAGTAGTAGAATGACTGCCGGGTTCATCTTCAGGAACTTGAGAAGCATAACAATTGGTAATGAAGAAAAAACTAATAAACATCACTTTTAAGATTGCAAAAATTTTCATTGTTCTTATCTCCTTTTTATAAACAAACGAGACAAAACTAATAAAAAAATAAGATTTCTTGAAAAACTAGTCAAACGAACAATACGTTTGACATTGTATACAAAAATAATTAATATTTAGTTAATTTTTATATAAAAATCGAATTTTTTGTAATTAATTTTCATTCTTTAACTTTTTATTTACTAATTAGTGATAGTAAAGTTATATAATGGTGCTTTATCTCCATTATTGGCTGTTGTTGTAGTGGTTTATAGTGGTTGTGAAATGTTAACTGATAATAATTTTATAACATACGATCAATTGCATGGTAAAAAAGTGCTTGTGCGAGCTGATTTTAATGTTCCCATTCAAGATAATGCCGTACAAGATATCTCGCGTATAAAAAATATCGCTCCGACTATTAATTTTCTGAAAAAAGCCAAAGCAAAAATCATTCTCATATCGCATCTTGGAAAAACAAATCAAAAAAATGAAGAGCAAAGTTTAAAAAATGTAGTCAAAGCGATATCTGATGAATATAAGAGTAATGTAATATTCATTGACGATTGTTTGAGCGATCAAGCAACAAATATTATTGAAAAAGCATCTTATGATGATCTGATTCTCTTGGAAAATTTACGTTTCTATAAAGAAGAAGAGGCCTGCGATACTGAGTTTGCAGAAAAATTAGCACGACTTGCTGACTTTTACATAAATGAAGCCTTTTCGGTATCTCACCGCAAACATGCCTCAGTGTATGAAGTACCAAAGTTTCTGCCTCATGCTCTCGGATTATCTTTTGTAAAAGAAATTAATGTCATAGATAACTTTCTTAATAATGCGAAATCTCCGAAAATGAGCATAGTTGGAGGTGCAAAACTCTCTACAAAAGTAAATTTGCTGAAAAATTTAGTAAAAAAAGTTGATAAACTTGCTCTTGGAGGCGGAATTGCTGGCGCTTTTTTGGCTTTTCAAGGGAATACCACTCTAAAAATATCTGCTCAAAAAGAATTTGAAAGCGAAGTAATTGAAATAGTCGGAAACGCAAAAGAGCATGGATGTGAACTTATATTTCCTATAGATTTTTGCGCTCTTATTTCAGAAGATAACGAAAAGTCGATAATAACATCAGATGAAGTTAACGCGTCAATATTTGATATTGGTCCAAAAAGCGCAGAATTGTTTATTCAACATATTCGAAAAAGTGCAACTGTTTTATGGAATGGTCCTGTAGGATTATTTGAAAAACCTCCGTTTGACTGTGCTACACGAATGATAGGCGAAGAAATAGGACGATTAACAAAAGCAGGAAAGATAGTTTCGATTGTCGGAGGCGGTGATAC
>CAJOEB010000159.1 GCA_905233775.1 uncultured Alphaproteobacteria bacterium
TTTTGTTGCATTACTCGATGGATTTTCCGAGATTATACCCGCACAAAGTTCTATACACTCATCGCATATATAAACAGTAGGTCCGACAATCAGCTTTTTAACCTCATGCTGCGTTTTTCCACAGAAGGAACAGCGTAAAGTTTCTTCACCATTTACTGTCTTTCCCATCGTACCTCCTACTAAAATTACCTAATTTATCGTCGAGCGACTTATTAAGAGTATTCTCTCACCAATATTCAAATAAAAGCTTAATTTTATAATTTTTTCTGCGACAAATTATAATTTAATTTGCAGAACACATTATACAAGCTCAATTATCAAACTTTCAGAAGATTTCATCCACACGAGAAGAATCTGCACCTGTTTTTTCTAACATTTCGTTGTTGATTTTTATCTCATATTTTTCTCTGGATAAATACCCAACCAATTGCTGATACAAATCATCAGACATACTTCTAATAAGTTCCACATGGCAGCGTGCTGAAACTTCACTACTAACGTTACCGGCAGGAATGATCTTTTCAACTTGCGCTACAACAATGCTTTGTCCCATCTCTTTATAAAAAGCTGAGCCTTTGTTGCCGGAAAACGTTTGTTCTGCAAATTCTGATGCCACACCAGCCATTTTTTCCTCCTGCGGAGTTGGTTTTTTGTCTTTCTTATTATTATCCTTTTTCGATTTTTCATCTTGTTCTAAATTCCCGTTTCTATCAAACGGCTTTGTAGAAAATATTTTACGTTTATTTTGAGATGCAATTGATGCCAGAGACTTCCCTTCCTTCGCACTATTACAAAAAGCTTCTGCAAGTTCTACGGCTTTTTCATGTTGCTTATTTTTTCTCCATTCTTTAGTTACCTTCTCGGAAACATCAGAGTAGTTTGCAATATGTTTTGGTGTTACTGAATCAACATGAACTAACCACAAAAGGCGTTTCCCTTTGTCATTAACAGCTTCAGAAAACGAACTATCAGATCCTTCCTCTGTAGAAAACGCAACTGTCAAAATATCTTCTCTATATTTTGATTTTACAACGGAATTTGATTTACCTCCTTTATCCAACGCTGTTGCACCATTTATTTTCATAACATTCAGATTGAACTTCTTGATAATTTCATCAAAGTTTTCTCCTGCCATAAGCGCATCTTCTATTTGACGCGTTCTGTCATCGATTTCACTTTGAAGTTTGTTTTGCGAAATTTCCGCCGTTATTTCCTCTTTCATTTCTTCGTATGTTCGATCTTCTCGATCAGGAGATGTTTCATAGAAATCTTTTATTTCTTCTTCTGAAACTGTTATATTTTTCGATATATCTTCCTCAAATAATTCAACGACACTGAAATCGCGAATTTCTTCAACAATAAATAAATCTTGATGTTCAGAATAAAAATCTTCAAGCTCAGTTTGCGTAGGTTTTTCGGAAACAGTCATTGAATTAGGATCTATCTCTACAAAAGATACTGTACGTTTTTCCAAACTCGACTTTATAAAATGATCTAAAGATTTGTGCGCGGACATATACTTGAACGGAGCTTTTATCAGCGCATTTTTGATATCTTTTCCGGAGAACTCTATAAACATAGCTTCTGATATATTTATATTGTGTAGAAAATTACGTAACATACCGGCGCTAAAACGTCCGTCTTTGTCTCTGAACAATCCCATTCCGGCGATATACTTTTTTATGGTATCTTCTGAAACGATGAAACCAAATTCAGACGATGTTTGATCAATAACATTCTCCCAAATTATCTGATGTAATATGCTATTAGTCATGGCTTTTTCATCAACATCTTTTTCATGAGAACGCAGCATATTCAACTTTTTCGCCTTTTCCATGCTAAACATTACAGGCGTTATTTTTACATTACCGATTTTTACTATGTAATCTCGTCCTGTCCAACGATTAATTATGTCGAATATTCCGAAACAAAACACGAATGTGGAAGCTAATACAGCCAAAAATATTTTAAATGTCGTAGAATTGGCATGTTTACGTATGAACTCTAACATATTTATTCCCAGATTTTTAACTATTGCTATTATATAATCCTGAAAGTTTGTTGAGCAACCCTAAATGAAGATAAAACGAGGAGACGCAGATGAAATTCGTAATAGCAAATTGGAAAATGAACGGTGATTTAGCTCTTGTAAGAGAATTCGTTGAAGGAATAAAAGATATTCCCAGTGATCGCAAAATTATTATATGCCCTCCTGCAGCATTAATTACATTATTTGATACATCTACATCATTTAACGTATCGTGCAATAAAGAAAAGGCATTTTCAATTGGCGCACAAAACTGTTTTTATGAAAAGGCAGGAGCATTTACGGGAGAAAACAGTCCTGCATTATTGAAAGCAATTGGATGCGAATACGTAATTTTAGGCCATTCGGAACGTCGTGCAATTTTTAATGAATTAGATGAAATTGTTTTCAAAAAATGGAATGCAGCAGTTTCACAAAATCTGACGCCGATTTTGTGCATAGGAGAAACAGCCAATCAAAGAACCAATTGGAAGGATGTTTTATCCAAACAGCTATCAAATTATCGCGAAAAAAATTCTAAAGACTC
>CAJOEB010000160.1 GCA_905233775.1 uncultured Alphaproteobacteria bacterium
TGACGCCAGAGTAAATGAAGTTATCGATGAAGTATTTGACCTGTTTGTCGCACTAGGAGCCAATGAAAAACAGCTGGATTTTCCTATTCTGTATGCATCCGGACGCAATGGGTGGGCTGCGAAAAGCTTGGACGATCCAAGAACCGATCTGACACCATTATTAGAGACAATTGTAAGCCATATTCCGGCACCTCAAACAAAAGAAGATGACCATTTCAGTATGTTAGTCACCATGTTGGAATATGATCAATATCTCGGACGAGTTTTAACGGGAAAAATTCTGACAGGACATGCCACAATAAATGATCCTGTCCATGCAATTAATGCCGATGGAAAGATTATTGAACGATCTCGCCTTACAAAACTTTTGTCATTCGAAGGATTGAAGAAAATTCCGGTAGAAAGCGCACAATGCGGCGATATTATAGCCATTGCAGGTTTGCAGGTCGCTACAGTTGCCGATACTATTGCTTCCACAAACGTTCTTTCGCCGATAAAATCCATTCCGATCGATCCACCCACCTTATCTATGGTGTTTTCAATAAATGATTCTCCATTAAACGGACAGGAAGGGAAAAAGCTAACATCAAGAATGATTTGGGACAGACTGCAAAGAGAAGCAGAAGGCAATGTATCTATCTCCGTAAAAAGAGCGGACGCACAAGATTCGTTTGAAGTTGCTGGACGAGGAGAACTCCAGCTTGGTATTTTGATCGAAACAATGCGCCGTGAAGGATTTGAACTTTCTATCAGTCGTCCTCATGTGCTTTTTAAAGAAGAAAACGGTGAAAAACTCGAACCGATCGAAGAATTATACATTGACGTTGACGATGAATTTACGGGAATTGTTGTTGAAAAAATGACGTTGCGCAAAGGAAATATGATCGACATGATCCCTTCGGGCGGCGGAAAAACGCGAATTAAATTTTTGATACCAACACGCGGATTAATCGGCTATCATAACGAATTTCTTACAGATACACGCGGAAGCGGTATTATGAACCGATCATTTCGCGGATATGAACCTTACAAAGGAACAATCGAAGGACGTGTACGTGGTGTATTAGTCTCAGTTTCAGATGGAACAGCAATTCCGTACGCACTTTTCTTCCTCGAAGAGCGTGGTACCTTATTCATCAAACCGGGCGATCCCGTTTACGAAGGAATGATTATTGGAGAACATTCAAAAAGCAACGATTTGGACGTTAATCCGACAAAAACAAAACAATTAAGCAACATGAGAGCCGCTGGAAAAGACGAAAATATTAAATTGTCTCCTCCAAGAGCAATTTCACTGGAGCAAGCTCTGTCGTATATCCAAGATGATGAGTTGGTTGAGGTTACGCCATCATCAATCAGATTAAGAAAACGATATCTTGATCCTATCACCAGAAAGAAAATGAGCAAATTGGATCAATGAATATCTCCTCTGTAGTAAGCGATTTTATAAAGACATATGGCGATCCGAAAATAAACTCAAAATTTTTTATTGGATTTTCGTGCGGACTGCCTTTTCTTCTTACGCTTACTATATTGGATCTATGGCTTAAAGATTGCGGCGTTTCTAATACGGCAATTGGACTTTTTACATTGGTACACTGTCCATATACATTGAAATTTCTTTGGGCACTGTTTATAGATCGCTTCAACTGTCCGTTTTTATCTGAAAGATTTGGACGTCGTAAAGGATGGGCACTAGCCAGCCAACTATTGTTGTTCTGCGGATTGATCGGAATGGCATGTTCATCGCCGCAAACAAACTTGCTCGGGTTGATTATATGCGCGTCGATTGTTGCATTTGCTGACGGCTGCCAAGATATGTCGCTCTATACGTATCAGGTAAGAAATGCACGCACGAAACAGTTCGGACCAATCGCCGGTGTTTTTATGTTCGGTTATCGCATGGGCATGTTCCTGTCAAAAAGTGCTTCTCTGTATTTAGCACATTACTTCGATTGGAATGTAGCATATCTCGTTATGGCATTTACTATATTCGCCTGCACATTTTTCATCTTGAATATCGAAGAACCTCGTGAATTAAAAAACACTACCTTAACATTTAGAGGAAATGATAATTTTTGGGAGGTCGTAAAAGGTGCATTCACAGATTGTCTCGTAAAGCCATTCACAAAATTCATGGAAAGAGAAAATTGGAAAACTCTTATTTTTATTATTATGCTTTTTCGTGCCGGAGACACTATTACGCAGAAAATGGCTAAACCGTTTTTCGTTGATATAGGCTTTTCGATGCTGGAAATTGCAAATGTTGTTCAAGTGTTCGGAACAATTGCGACATTGATCGGCGGAATTCTCGGCGGTTTTCTTGTAAAAAAAGTCGGAGTAAAAACAGCGATGTTTTACACCGCCATAGCTCATGCCCTCGCCTGTCTTAGTTACGTTGCGTTATCCATAATAGGCTATGACATCAACATGCTCTATTTCACATCTTTTTTTGAAAATATTACGGGCGGTATGATGAGTACATCATTTATAGCATTCCTTTATACTCTCTGTAACAAACAATATTGCACGACTCAATACGCACTGCTGTGGGCATTTTATGATTTCAG